>JACKFF010000011.1 GCA_020632595.1 Nitrospiraceae bacterium
CCGCGAGTTAGCCCGTCTCCCCCTCCCTCGTCCGATTAATCCGATAAGGCCGGGCGGGGCGTCACTGGTTTTGCCCACTTTTGCCGAAACAAAAGGACCTCGGCTGCCGGGCCGAAACCCGGCATCTATCGTTTTTTAGGAGTCGGCAGGAATTTTTTCTAAGACTTTTTGAAAAAGGCGCTCCACCCGCTCACTGGAAAAGACGACTTTATAGGGCCTATACACAGGCAAAGCCGTACCTGCCGAGCGTGAGTATTCAGCAATTCCATCATGGCAAGAGTGAAACGGCACCCGCAGATGCGGATCCGAGAGAAGCCCAATCAGGGTTGAAACGCATTTCGGAATTGGGTACCCGTGACTTGCCAAATTTGTATATGGTGATAATATACAGGAACCCTTGACTCACCATGATTGACTGGACGCCAATAATCGGTTTTGACTGGGATGAGGGCAATGCTCGCAAGAGTGCCGACAAGCATGACGTCAGTCAGCCCGAGGCTGAGCAAGCATTTCTTAACAGGCCTTTACTGGTATCACCTGATACACTGCACAGCCAACAAGAGCCCCGCTATCATGCGCTAGGGACAACCGACAACAAGCGGCGGCTTCACCTGACCTTTACTGTACGATCGAGTACTACCGGTAAGTTAATTCGGATTATTTCAGCGCGTGACATGCACCGCAAAGAGAGGACCAAATATGAACAATCGAAAAAAAATTCCTGAGTTCAAAAGCGAAGCTGAAGAACGTGCGTTCTGGGAAAGTCATGACTCCACGGAGTATATAAACTGGGATAAGGCTCAGACTGCCTCTTTCCCAAATCTGAAGCTGTCAACAAAAACCATTTCGCTTCGGCTTCCCGAGGGACTGCTGGATCGTATAAAAATTGAGGCGAACAAGCGCGATGTGCCGTACCAATCTCTTATCAAAACCTGGCTGTCGGAAGATGTGAAAACCCGCTAACTACGGTCCGCTCGGGTTTTCGATGGGATGAGGTCTCCGGACCGAATCCGCCTCGTGTTCAACACCTACGACACCCTCTGCTGACTTCTGCATGCCCATTTGCCGAAAGAAAATGACTTCGTCTGCCGGAACGAACCCCGGCAACATGGAACATCACGCCGACACCAACTCTGCAACTAGACCGACGAGGTAACAATTGAGATTGCTCCGCTGGTCCGACGCCTGCCGCCCGTCCTAGATCGGACGCTCTTCTAGCTGGCGGGCTTGTCCGAGCCCTGCGAGTTAGCCCGTCTCCCCCTGCTTCGCGTCTGATCAATCCAATTCGGCCGGGCGGGGCGTCACTGGTTTTGCCCACTTTGGCCGAAACAAAAGTGGGTCGGCGGCCTGGCCGAAACCCGGCAACACGGGACATCACCCGACACCAACTCAGCAAATAAAAGGAAGGGTTGAGGTGCGAGATTGCTCCGCTGGTCCGACGCCTGCCGGCTGGCCCACGGGAGGACGCTCTCATGAGTTGGCGGGCCTTGTTTGAGCGGAGCGAGTTGGTCCGCCCTCCTAAGACTGGCGTCCGTCCCCTGCATGAGGCCAGACGGGGCGTCACTGGTTTTGCCCACTTTTGCCGAAACAAAAGTGGGTCGGCCGCCGGGCCGACACCCGGCAAACCTTCCAAAAACTGCAAGGCCGACGAACGAAGAGAAAAATAATTAAAAGACTCTACCTCCCCTAGCCCCGCCTTACAAAGGCGGGGAATCTGCAAAGAAAAGATTGCCCTCTTAAGACCGTAGCTATGACCAAGGGTTGAAGCTTCCGGTTGATTCTTCTTGGCCAACGATGCGGGGATATCCCCGCATCCACTCATTCGTCCCCGCAATCCTCGCAAATCAAGCAACGCCACATCACGCCTAAACCATTGTTTCACAACAACTTTCCTAATCAATCGTCATGGCAAGCCCCTTGCGATAGGACGGTTTCAACAATCGCATTCGCAACCGGAAAGGAGGTGAACATTCACAGGTGCCAAAGGGCGGATATTCAAATGAGTCCGCGAAACAAGATGACCGGACATGCCAACAACGACTAAACGATTACACAAGGAGACAGCCATGAACGTAAAGATTTCTCAATCACCCGCATCACAGCCTCACACGGAGACCCCAGCCCCTGAGCCCCAAGCCAGTCCATCGGACACCAAGGAGATTATTTATCTGGCCTCCGGGTTACTCGTCCTGGTCTTGGGGATAGGCGGCCTCTTAATGTATTCCGAGGAAACGCCCCTACCTGCGACCGCTTCTCAGGGAATGGATAAGACCCAAATAGCGAGTGCATTTAACTCCTCCGACCAGCAACCCGCTTCTGACGAACCCCTGGCATTGAGCCAGGCTCTGGCTGAAGTGCCAGTGACCAATTCGGTCATCCCGATCACCGGAACGGTTGTGAGCCAGCCCATGGAAGAGACGAATGTCTATTTTGCGTTTAACGAATGGACCTTGTCCGATGAGGCAAAGGACCGCCTTAAAACCCGAATGGAGAACAGACCGGAGGGATGGACCGGCACCCTCCGCATCGTAGGACATACCGACGCCCAGGGGCCGGATGCCTACAACCGTGCATTAGGACTCAAGCGGGCCCAGTCCGTTAAAACCTTTTTAATGTCTCTTGGCGTGGCTGAGGGTGACCTCCAGGTGGACACGTTGGGGAAAGACGGATCGATCTGTCAGGAAGAAACCCCGGAATGTTTTGAACAAAACCGGCGGGCCCATGTGGCGTTACTTCCTGCCTCACCATCAGAAGGAGAAGATCTCCAACTGTCGATGACTCCTGCCGACACGGACAGCCCGGCGGGTGAAGAATTGGCCCTGACTACTGACGAATCGCCCATCGTCCCATCGGACACTGAGCTCTCCGTGCAGGAGGACGTTCAAGAGGAATCGGTCTCTTCCGATCCACTCCTCACTGTCGAGTCCCTTCCCTGAAACTCTTACCCCGGGTTGGCTCACCATGCTGTGGGTCGGCCCGGGCCCGCCCTGACTGACAATGTGCGCCAACACCTTTTACGACCATAAAGGAGCCGGTATGAATTTCTGGAAGCAACTTCTTCTGCCTCTTGCCTTTTGGCTCACCGGCAGTGTGGTGGATTGCCTGGGCCTTCCTCCCGTGTCCGCTCAACCATTGGAACCCGACGTCACGGCACCCTCTCAACAGGCCGGACCGGACATATCACATGGCTTGTCGATTCGCCCCATGTCGGGAGGACCCATTCTCCCCGCCCCCACCGTCTCCACCCATGTCACCACGACCATCAGCGGGCTGATCGTCCGCACCACCGTCTCGCAAACCTTTCACAATCCCAGTTCCGAATGGGCCGAGGGCATCTATGTCTTTCCGTTACCCGAGCAGGCGGCCGTCGATCACCTGCGCATGCGGATCGGCGAGCGGGTGATTGAAGGAATCATTCAAGAACGGGCCGAAGCCAGGAAAACATTTGAACAGGCCAAGCGCAAGGGACAACGCGCCAGCCTGCTGGAGCAGGAACGACCCAATGTGTTTACCGCATCCGTCGCGAATCTCGCGCCGGGTGAACCCATCATCGTGGAGATTGAATATCAGGATACGGTCCGGTACGACCAGGGCCGGTTTTCTCTCCGGTTTCCGATGGTGGTCGGGCCACGTTATATCCCGGGCGCGCCCCTTTCTATGGTCGAAGCGCAATCACAGACGACCGGCCTGGGATGGGCCGTCAATACCGATCAGGTTCCCGATGCGTCACGGATCACGCCGCCGGTACAACATCCCGGTGAAGGCCTTCTCAATCCCCTCACCTTGCAGATCGATCTGGCACCCGGTTTTCTGCTTGATCGCGTGGAGTCCCCGACTCACCCCATTCAGGTTGAAACCCATTCCAACGGACGCCTGAACATTACCTTGGCCGACCCTTCCACGTTTGCCGATCGCGACTTCGAATTGGCCTGGACTCCGCACGCTTCGCATGAAGCCCAAACACAACTGTTTCTAGAAGAACAGGACGGAGAAACTTACGGTCTGGTGTTTTTTCTTCCGCCACAACTCATCGAAACCGAACCGGGTGGCCTGAGCCGTGAAGTCATCTTCGTGATCGACACCTCAGGTTCCATGGCCGGTGCGTCGCTCGTGCAAGCCAAAGCCGCACTGAAACTGGCCGTGTCGCGGCTGACTCCCAGGGATCGATTCAACATCATTCAGTTCAATTCCATCACGAAACAATTATTTCCACTGGCCGTGCCGGCTGACACCCGTTCGATTCAACGCGCGGTGTCGTATGTGAACAGCCTTCAAGCTGAGGGCGGGACGGAAATGCTTCCGGCTGTGGTTCAAGCATTGTCTCATCAAAAAGAAGAACAGACTTCTCTCAGGCAGGTGATCTTTATCACCGACGGGCTGATCGGGAATGAAGAGGAATTCTTCTCAACCCTTCACCGCCTCCTCGGGCAGACCCGCTTGTTTACCGTCGGCATCGGCTCCGCTCCCAACGGGCATTTTATGCGCAAGGCCGCTCAACACGGGCGGGGCACCTTTACCTACATCGGCACCGCGCAGGAGGTGCAGGACACGATGCATCGCCTGTTTGTCAAATTGGAACAACCCGCCTTTCTCAATCTCGCGCTGGAAGGTTTCCCCGATGGGGCATGGGATCTCCTTCCGGCTCCACTGCCGGATGTCTATGCGGGAGAACCGCTCATGGCAGCGTTTCGAACGACGACTCCTCCCGCCCATCTGACCATTTCCGGCACGCACGGAACCGTTCCCTGGAAAAGGGTACTGCCGTTTGCGTCAGGAGTTTCCCGGTCTGGCATCACCGTGCATTGGGCCAGGCAAAAAATATCCCAGCTCATGGATCAACAGGCTTCATCAGCCCAAACTGGCCAATCCGAACCGCAAACGGAAATTCGACAGACTGTCATCGACGTGGCCATTCAACATCATCTGGTCAGCCGCTACACCAGTCTGATTGCCGTAGAAACCACCCCTGCTCGTCCTGAACAACACCCGCTCCACTCCCATGCGATGAAAACCAACCTCCCTCATGGCATGCAGTACGAGGCGATATTCGGCTGGCCACAAACCGCCACACCGTCCACCCTCTATCTTCTAATAGGCATGTTCATGGTCTGGATAGGATGGGTATGGACGCGACAACATGCCGCACGAAGGTGACACGTCGCATGGGTCGGATGTTGACCGGCGTGTTGTTGGTTCTGGGAGTCTGGTTAATCGGACAGGGGCTGTGGATTCCCGTGAAGGCCATTGCCGCTCAATGGCTTTTGCAACAGGCCTGGACGCAGACTCTTACGACACAACAGCCCGCCAGGCCTTGGCCGTGGGCAGATACCTGGCCGGTCGGACGCTTGCTCGTTCCACGATACGGCATCGATCAGATTATCCTGGCCGATGCCAGCGGGCGATCATTAGCCTTCGGGCCTGGGCAGTTTTCTGGAAGTCTGCAGGCGGATGAACCCGGTGCCATCATGATAAGCGGACATCGCGATACGCACTTTCAGTTTTTACAACATCTTCAGAAAGAGGATCTCATCCATGTGGAATGGCCGACTGGTCATCGAACGTCCTATACCGTTCAGGAACTTACCGTGGTGGATAGCCGCCACACCCGCCTTGCCAATCATCCGGATTCAGACGCATTGATCTTGACGACCTGTTATCCCTTTGATGCGATCCTCCCTGGCGGGCCACTGAGGTATGTGGTGAGAGCAGAAAAATTCCAGCGGTTATGAATGACAGTCGTGTAGGAAAATGCACAGTTCAGTCTCACAACCCAATAGGAAGCATTGCATGAAAGACATGCAGGAGTGGCAAGCTTAGGGCCTGTGCTTCAGCACATGACGAACGGGAAGAACGGCGCGGAAAATATGTCTTACATGTCTGATCAATGAACTCACAGCCAGCGTCTGACGTGCCTTTTATACTGCACATAGGCCTCGCCAAACTTTTTTTCGAGATACGCCTCTTCGCGTGCAATGACCAAGTGATAGAGCAACAAGGCTGCAGGGATCACGCTGAAAACCATCCACCAACTATGCAAAATCATGCCGATACCGACACACGCCACACACAACGCCAGATAAATCGGATTGCGTGAGACGGCAAAACATCCGGTCGTGATGATCCTGGTGGTTGGCTTCCATGGCTCGATGTGTGTGTTAAAGCGCCGGAATGACCATGAAGAGGTGCCGATGATCAAGAGTGAAATCGCGACCAGAGTATAACCGGCAAACACTAAAGCCGGCGAATGCGCAATCCTTAAGGGGATCAGGTGGTTGAGAGCATAGGCCAGAAGCAGAACGCCGAGAACCATGAGTGGCGGCGGCACCCTGACCGCCGCACCTTTTTTGTCAGGCTCTGGATTCATCTCAGGCGAGAGCCGAGGTCGCACAGGGTGACGGCATGATTGCCTGATGAATTGCGGTGTTGGCTGGAGACGATTTTCGCGTTGGCCTGCGGGAGGATGCCACTTTTGGTTGAGAGTACATCCTTGTCTTTATTGTTTGATGAATATCCGGTGAGGAGGAGCGGACACAGACACAAGGCATGCGGTTGATACATCGGGTCCTCCTCATATGCGCCGGGTGTGGAATATGAAGGCGTCATCCGGTGCCGGTGCACTTCCTGCCAAATAATGCGGGAGGCTATCGTGCCTGGAAGCCCGCTACTGCGTCGGGAGCGTCGCGACAGCCGTTTGCGATCTCGTTCGTCTGTATCGTTTGGTTGAAGACCCACTCGATTTTTCCTGCCCTGGACGCTCAAACCCCATGATTCCTCATAACCACCCCTTCCGCTTAAAATACCAATAGGGAGCGATTCCGGATAACACCATGGCGCACAGGGCCAGAGGATATCCCCACCACCAATGCAATTCCGGCATCACCTCGAAATTCATCCCGTAGATGCTGGCAATCAAGGTCGGGGGCAGAAACACGACAGCGGCAATGGAAAAGATTTTGATAATTTGATTTTGTTCGATATTAATGAGCCCCATGGCGGCATTCATTAAAAAATTGACCTTTTCAAACAGGAAGGCGTTATGCGGCAGAAGGGACTCGATATCACGTAAAATTTCGCGAATCCAATCGCGTACCGTCTCATCTCCCCTTCCCCGCCGAAGGAGGAAGGCTAAGGCGCGTTGGGTATCCATCAAACACAGCCGCACCTTTCCATTCCCATCTTCCTCCCTGGTCAGCGAATCGATCGCTCCCTGCAGATTTCGGCTTTCTTTGGCCAATACCGTTTGACTGATGGTTTCCAAAGCCAGATGCGTAGCTTCCAACTGGTCGGCCAGTTGTTCAATTTTCAGTTCAAACAACGCCAGGAGAACCGACAATGGATCCCGGATCAGATCCAATTCATGTCGGGCTCTTCGCCGCATCAGTCGAAACAATGGAATGGGATGATCGTGCAAGGTAATGATGCAATTGTCTTTGATCGTAAAGGCTACCGCCCTCGTGGTGGCACGATGATCTTCTTCCTGAAAAAAGAATGAATAGATATGGAGGCTATCCTCTCCTTCATTGACACGGGCACTGGCTTCAATTTCCCGGACCTCTTTGCTGGTGGGCAATGGTTGTTCGTACAGAGTCTCAATGACTTGCCGTTCGTCGTCCGTCGGGGCGGTGAGATCGATCCACATGGCCACCTGAAGGGTATTGGAAAGCTCAGAGACGGGCAAAGACTGAAACTTCCCATCATGTAAGGCATACGCGTTGATCAATGGTCGATCCTCTCTTGTTCGCGAGATCGAAAAGAGTATGCCTTCATTGAGATTTTTCCTCCGATCCCCGGCTTGGTACCACCAGGACCCCGCAAAATTATTGCCGGAGTGACCGCCTCATCAGAGCCACATCCGGATTAAATAAGGATCAAAATGCCGGTTTTACATCAACGGGATTCGATGAAGCAAGCGATGCACCCGTGGGTAACCGTCTTGTGTCACGCGGCTAAAACGAGGCGATTTTTTCCCGGTGAAAAAGAGCCAAGGGGACCGGGAGAACAGCCAGCATTTCTCTATTCCGGCAAGAACTAGGAATAGATCAAAGGAGTAGGATAGTTCAAACCCTGCTGACGGGAGCCGGTCTTCTGATCGACCGATGAAGTGTCCCCAGGGCCTTAATGCACCAATCCCGGGATTGGCCCTACCTCAACAAGCGGGGGAGTGGGTTCCTGATAGGAGTTGAGGTACGCATGATGATCATGCATCGTGGCCCCTTCCGGAAGCAGGTCGTATAATGGGCCGAGTTTTCCACGAATTTTTCTCGCATAAAATTTCGGCAATTCCACTGTTTCCCCTTCCAGAAAATTTCGGACCGACACATTCGTATCCAGTAATCCCCGGATCTTCGTGTGGTATTTGATCCGGCCGAACCCTTCACTCGACACCGACCGGATGAAATTAAACCATTTGGGAATCCATCCACGATTCAACATCATCCGCTTGGCAATCATCGGCCAGGAAAACGCATGCCGGGACAAACCCACGACATGATCATAAAATTCCGGCCAGGCATAATGTTTAGGACGCACATTCATCGCATGGTTATTGTCAAGAAAATGAAAAGGAAAGGGCAGCACCCGTCCGTCCCGTTGCAATTCCCGATTAAAAGGAGCTGCCTGGCCAAATGCCGTGAGCAGAGAAAAGGCGGGAAAGGCTCCGGGAGCTAAATCTAAAAATTGCTTGGTGAGGTCAAACGGTTCAGGTCCCTGGTCGGAATCCAGGCCCAACACAAAATTCACCTGAACATAGGGGATATACCGCAGGATCAAATTGATATGATCGGCCACCTGCTTTACTTTTTCTTGCCCTCTGTGACGACCGGTCCGGGACTTGTCCCCCATGTCATACCACGACTCAATCCCCGGCAAAATGGCCTTGAATCCATTCTGCTTTAATCGTTTCAGGTGGGGCTCGGCCAGGAGCGACAGGGTGCTTTCTGCAATGAAGTCAATACTATCGGGTGGAATCGCCGTTTCAATGGCATTCATATATTCCTGAAACCGCACCCCGAAATTCGGGTCGTGCCAGGCCACAATCGGTCGTTTCAACTTCGTCCGCAGAAATTTAAGATCCTCGCTGATCTGATCAAACGACAAGGGCTGATAGTCCACAGTGGCATCCACACAAAACCCGCAGGTATAGGGACACCCCATGCTGCCGATCATCGGCACGACTTTAAATGACGTGGGCGCCTTGGCGATGGTCGGCTCAATAAATTTCCAGCGCTCCTTCGCTCCAGGCAATGCGGTCGGTTGCCGGGCTGCTGCAAGCTGAGCTCCCAGGGGACGATGCTGCGCACAATCCGCCAGAATATCCTGAATGAGGGTCTTGTCGGTAAAGCCCACGACATAGTCGAAATACTTAGCCGCATCCTGCGGATAACTTCGCGCATGAGGCCCGCCCAATACTGTCACGGCCCCGCGAGCGCGAAACATCTGACTGATGGCATAGGCTGTTAACGCCGATCGGGTAAACGCCCCGATGAACACAATATCCGTCTCATCCAATAATTCGTGTTGGAGATCTTCGCGGCCGGTGTAACACACGAAGCGCACCTGATGGCCTAATTCTTCGCACCACACCCCCACGACCTGGGGCATGATGCTCGCCAGATTTTGATTCATCACCCTGGCATAGAGGGAATTCGTGGGACCTTTGGTGACTAGATCCAATATTGTCACCCGACGTGGGCGCATAGACAACCTCCTAAAATGGGATACCCGAAAATTTGGTGGAGGGGAAAAAAGAGGAATCTCCTGAAGCTGCCTCACCGTAGAGGAAAACCTGGATTAGGTCAAGGATAACCAGTTGCATTAGGACCGATCTTCCTGTACGGTTTTGTAAGAATCGACCGTCTCGCAGGATCCAAGCCATTCTCCGGCTGTTCTGGCCGGTGTCGTAGCCTAAACCTCCTCAGACCGGCCTCGATACGCAACCTCAGCATAGAACAATGTCGTTCGTGCTTCGTCTGGTTGTGCCCAACAAAGGAACTGACTGTCATGCCGAATCAAAAACGCCGAAAAGACCTTCGAAATGTCGCCATCATCGCTCATGTCGATCATGGCAAAACAACGTTAGTGGATGCCCTGCTCAGGCAAACCGGCGCGCATGTATTCAAAGAAGGCGAAGCCGTCATTATGGATTCCAATCCATTGGAAAAAGAGCGTGGCATTACCATTTTTTCGAAAAATGCTTCCCTCCTCTATAAAGATACCCGCATCAATCTCGTCGATACGCCGGGCCATGCCGACTTTGGGAGTGAAGTCGAGCGCATTCTACGCATGGTGGACGGAGTGCTCCTGCTTGTGGATGCCTTTGATGGCCCGATGCCCCAAACCAAGTTCGTCCTGAAAAAATCGCTGGAATTGCATTTGAAACCCATCGTCGTAATTAACAAGATCGATCGCCCCAACGCCCGTCCTGAAGAAATCGTGAATCAAACCTTTGATTTGTTTTGTGAACTGAACGCGACCGACGAACAGTTAGATTTCCCCATTGTGTACGCATCCGGAAAAGAGGGAAAGTCCACGCTGGACATGAGTGATCCCCCCGTTGACATGAAGCCCTTATTGGACACGATCATTCACCGGGTCCTGCCGCCCGTGGCTGATCCGGAACAACCCTTTCAAATGCTCGTGACTATGTTGGAATACGACTCCTACATCGGTCGTGTGGCGGTGGGACGGATTGTCCATGGGATGATTGAAGTCGGCAATCAGATCGTCGCCGTGAAACGGGATGGCACCATTTCCCGCGGAAAGGTCACCAAACTGCTCGCGTATCAGGGACTCACCCGGATCGAAACCGATTCCGCTCAAGCCGGAGATATCATTTCCCTGGCCGGCCATCAGGATGTTCGGGTGGGAGAAACTTTAGCTTCTCCTCAAAACCCGACAGCCTTACCGACCGTCAACGTGGATGAACCCACGATTTCCATGAACTTCTCTCATAATACCAGCCCTTTGGCTGGAAAAGACGGGGGGCGTTTTCTCACGTCGCGACACATTCGTGAGCGCCTGGCTCACGAAGCCATGATGAATGTGGGGATTAAAGTGGAGGAGGCCGACGGTGGCGAGCGATTTACGGTCTCAGGACGCGGCGAACTCCATTTATCCATTTTAATCGAAACCATGCGTCGGGAAGGGTTTGAATTAGAAGTCTCCCCGCCCAAAGTCATTTACAAAGAAATGGACGGCGAAATTCTGGAACCTGTCGAACTTGTGGTCATTGAGGTGGACCCGGGTTATCAGGGTGCGGTCATCGAAGCGCTGGGTGCGCGGAAAGCCGAAATGAAGGACCTGCGTATCAGTGCAGTGGGCACCGTCCGCATGGAATTCCACATTGCGTCGCGTGCCCTTTTGGGATTTCGCAGTGAATTATTGAGGATGACCAGAGGCAGCGGGGTCATGTCCCAGATTTTCCATGAATACCAACCCTTTAAAGGAGAGATTCCTCATCGTTCGGCTGGAGTCCTCATTTCTCATGGTCCTGGACAGGCCGTTGCCTATGGCCTCTGGGGACTTCAAGATCGTGGCGAAATTTTCCTTCATCCTGGAGACGATATTTATGAGGGCATGCTGGTTGGGGTCAACAACAAAGGCAATGACCTGGTGGTGAATGCCATCCGCGAGAAAAAACTCACTAATATTCGAGCCTCTGGAACCGACGAAGCCATTCACCTCATTCCCCCGCGGGAAATGACCCTGGAATTCGCATTGGAATTCATCGAAGATGATGAACTGGTCGAAGTGACTCCTAAGAATGTGCGCTTGCGAAAGCGCTACCTCACCGACAACGAGCGCCGATCCGCCCGTAACCTGTCCAAGAAGGCTCAATAACTTTTGCCTCCGTAACTTTTGATCTGCTTTTTGGCCTTGCCATCACTCAACCGTGGCGGCAAGGCCCATGGCCATTCCCTCCAAACCGACCCGCATGCCTTGTGCAAAACATAACCTTCGGCTGGCTCAAGTACCCTTTGCCCAGAGTTGATTGAAGGCATCACCTTCCAGGGCTTTCTCAACAATGCTTAAAGAAATTGCTCACGAAAGGTTGGAGAAAAGTCCGGTTGCCCCTTCTTATTTTTAAATTGACCGGCTCAAGTGTTTATCAGCCAACTCTCTGCCTTATCCGCAATAAGATTTTGACCCCTTAGGCGTTTTCCCCTCTTAAGTACTTTCCTCTTTCATCATTTTTACGTATAATTCAGGCCTACCGTCCAGACGGGAAAAAGCCTTGCAGACAAGGCCTAACACCCGATAGCAGTCCATCCCATTGTGGAGCAGGCATGAACAACAATTTTTTCAAAGGACATGGCTTGGGCAATGACTATATTGCTCTCGACCCAGCCAAAATGTCTTTTAAATTAACACCGCGGACCATCCGGGCTCTCTGCGATCGGCATTGGGGAGTGGGAAGTGACGGCATTCTGGCGCTCGGGCCTTCGAAAAAAGCCGACTTCGGACTGCGCATATACAATCCTGACGGGAGTGAAGCGGAGAAATCCGGCAATGGATTGCGGATTTTCGGATGCTATCTGTACCACACCAAGCATACGAGGAAAAAACACTTTACCGTTGAAACCAAGGGCGGATTGGTTGAGATTCATTTGGAAATTAACGGTCATGGATACGTGAATGGGGCCACTGTCGACATGGGACGAGCCTCGTTTCAACCCATTGCTCTCCCCTGCACCTTACGGGTGCCTGAGTTGATTCAACAGCCCGTAAAGGCCGCAGGCCAGTCTCTCCGGTTTACCGGGGTCAGCGTCGGAAACCCGCATTGCGTAGTGTATAAGAAACAGGAAGAGCAATGGACCCGACAGGACCTTCTTGAAATCGGGCCGGAACTGGAAAACCATATTATTTTCCCGAAACGAACCAATGTCCAACTGGCCGTTCCGACCGGGCCTCGGACCATTTCTATTCTGATTTGGGAACGGGGTGCGGGAGAAACACAGGCCTCGGGCTCCTCCGCCTGTGCGGCGGCATGTGCCGGAGTACGGTTAGGATTGGTTAAAAGCCCGGTAAGCGTGAAGGCCCCTGGAGGAACATTAGATATTACCGTTGATCCTCAGTACAACATCACGATGAAAGGGCCCGTCACCGAGGTCGCCAGAGGGGAAATCAGCCAAGCCTTCATAGACGGCCTGCGGTAGATTCGATATTCATTTCCTACTCCCCGACTTGCCCTCGGACTTGCCCATCCAGCCCGTTGGGATTATCTGTGGGATTCTCCCAGATATGCCATGACATTCCGTAGATACCGCTAGAATCACTCTCACTTCCAGAAGGGCATGGAGGTCCCAGATTTTCCATCTCGAACCCTCCTTAACAATTCGTCTTTCGACTTTTTCGGTACTGTCTCCCAGGCGGGTTCAGCGGGCCAAGGTGAGAGACTATCAGACTATCCGCCATCGAACCATCTCCCAGACCTTTCGCACCATTGCCATTCAGATAATAGCCCAAGGACCGATACACGCTTTTGCCCTCCTCTGCGTAACCTTTGGAATCATCCCCTCAACACGATTTCTCCCGATAATCTAATACAAATCTTCAAGATTCAACCGGAAAACGAACATTTCCCTACTCTGCTGAGTTAAGCAGGCCTACTCTGGTAACTTTGGAAACTCAAACGGAATTGGTTCGCCGGTCAATGCTTTCAGAAAGGCAACAAGATCGGCTTTCTCTTGCGGCGCCAAGCCCAGTGGTTTCATCAACGGACTTAACTGAGGATTCGGATTCCCGCCTTTATCGAAAAAGTCGATCACCTCTTCTAATGTTTTAAAAGCGCCATCATGCATATATGGGGCGGTTTCCGTAATGCTTCGAAGCGTGGGAGTTTTGAATGCTCCTTTATCGTGTTCTCGAAGCGTCACATAATACCGCCCCAAATCCTCTTCCATCGGTCCCACTTGCGGCACACCGAGGTTGTGGAAACGATTATCCGTAAAATTAGAATCATTGTGACACAGGATGCACCGGCCTTTTCCTTTAAAGAGGGCCATCCCCCGTTGAGCATCTTCTCCCATGGCTTGTTGATCACCTAAGACAAACTTATCGAAGGCCGAATTGGTGGAGATGATGGTCCGTTCATAGGCAGCGATCGCTTCCGCGATTCCCTGCAAACTCACTCCGGTTCCAAATACTTTCTGGAACTCTTCCTTATAACCGTTTATCTTGGCAATTTTGGGAACGACAGTTTCATGAGTCTCCGCCATTTCAACGGGATTATGAATAGGACCAATGGCCTGTTCTTCCAAAGAGCCGGCTCGACCATCCCAAAATTGAAAGGGGTTAAAGGCGGTGTTATACACTGTAGGCGACTGCCGCCCTCCACGCTTCCCGCCCACGCCGACGGAGGTTTGGTTGGGATCGGCAAAGCCCGCAACAGGGTTATGACAAAACGCACAAGAGATCGCGTTGTTCTTGGATAAGCGTCCATCAAAATACAGCTGTTTACCCAGGGACAGTTTGGCGGCATAATTCAAATTGGTGGACGGCACAGGAACCGCCGTCGGGAGTGGACCAATGTCGGGAACGGTATGACCATCAATCGTGATCATTCCCACTGTTGAATCAGATCTCGCTTCACTTCCTATTCCAGTGGAAGTCAGGCTCAATCCTACCAGAATTGTGCAAAATACTGTGGTCAGTACCCTTTTGATGGCTGCCTTCATTCCGTCTTTCCCTCCTGATCAGTTTGATGACGTTCCCGATGAATAGAACTACTTATCCGATACTTTAGTGTACCCCGAATGTCTATAAAATAAAAAGACAATTGCTGCCTCAATACTTAAGAGAGAGATGCATCCCCTGGTCTTTTCGGATAAGTTCCAATTCAACAATGCAGCATTCTTGAGAACCTCTGATTTACCATTTAACCTCCAATTAATTTTGCATGAAGACCCACACCTATCCTATTGATGCCATAATTCCCCAGCTGCAACAGACACTCAGGCGACACCCAATCGTCCTTCTCACCGCTCAGCCGGGTGCCGGAAAAACCACACAGATTCCGCTGGCCCTTCTCAAAGAGGCGTGGCTGACAAAAACCATCATCATGCTGGAGCCCAGACGGCTAGCCGCGCGTGCCGCCGCGCGCCGGATGTCCGATCTCCTGGGAGAAACCGTTGGCACCACCGTTGGATATCGGACACGGTTGGATACCAAAATCAGCCCGAACACAAAACTGGAAGTGGTCACCGAAGGCATTCTCACAAGATTGCTTCAACACGATCCATCATTACAGAACTATGGCCTGGTCATCTTTGATGAATTCCATGAACGCAGCCTGCAAGCCGACCTGGGTTTGGCCTTATGCCTGGAATCCCGGAAGGTATTTCGAGAGGACCTCAGGCTGCTGATCATGTCGGCCACACTCGACAGTGCGACCATTTCGAAAAAATTGAGACAGGCTCCAGTGCTCACCTGCGAAGGCAAGATGTTTCCCGTCGAAACCCGCTACGTCGGGAGGCCGGAGGGAAAGAGTTTCGCCATGCAGGTGGCCCATACCATTCATCGTCTGCTGAAAACCGAACAGGGCAACCTCCTGGTGTTTCTTCCGGGAGCGGGAGAAATCCGTCAAGTGGAACGACTCCTGGCAGACCTGCCTCTTGGCCCACAGACGCGCATCGCTCCGCTCTATGGGGATCTATCGCCCCTGGCCCAGGACCAGGCTATTCTTCCACCGCCTGCCGGATGGCGCAAAGTGGTCCTATCCACGAATATTGCCGAATCCAGTCTCACCATCGAAGGCATTCGTCTCGTCATCGATACCGGGCTCATGCGTGTACCACGGTTTGATTCACGCAGCGGTATGAGCCGGCTTGCCACCCTTACCGTCTCCCAACAATCGGCAGAACAACGTCGCGGACGGGCGGGACGCCTGGAACCCGGTCTCTGTATACGGTTCTGGACTGAGACCGAGCAGCGGACCCTCATCCCCCGAACCACACCGGAAATTCTTGATGCCGACCTCACCTCGCTCGTGCTGGAGTTGTCTCAGTGGGGAAACCACGATCCACAGGAATTACTCTGGCTCGATCCTCCTCCTTCCGGAGCCATCGCTCAGGCACGACAGCTCCTTCACTCCCTTGGCGCATGTGATATTCAAGGCCATATCACCGATCATGGCCGGGCGATGGCCGATCTCACCATGCACCCGCGACTCGCGCATATGGTCCTGAAGGGAAAGACGCTGGGAGTGGGAGCCTTAGCATGCGATCTCGCCGCAGTCTTAAGCGAACGAAACTTGTTCAAAGGATCATTCGCACAAGAGCATGCCGATCTGCGCACCCGATTTGACATGCTCTATGGTCGTACCCCTATTCAAAGAAACACCGGGGCTCTGGAAAGGGGAATCATTCAACGCATTCGCCAGGCTTCTCTGTCATGGCAACGGACACTGCAGATCACCACTCCTCACCATGTCCCCAAACAACAGATTGATCAGGTAGGGGTACTCCTGGCGCTGGCCTACCCCGACCGGATTGCGCAACGACAAGCAGATGGAGACAGACGATACCGCCTGGCCAACGGGCGGAGCGCAAAATTTCCCCACCCGGTTACGCTGGAACATGAAGAGTGGCTCGTGATCGCAGAGCTTAACGGTGCCCCGGCAACGGCAGTTATCTCTATGGCTGCCCCGATTTCACGTGAAGATTTAATTTCCCACTGCGGGGATCTCATACAGTCAACGGATTCTGTAATGTGGGATGGCTCAACGAAAGCGGTCAGATCCATCCGGCAACGACGACTCGGAGAACTCATTCTTGATGAGGGCCGCCTTTCCGATCCCGATCCTGATCTGGTCTTGACCGCGCTTCTCGACGGCCTTCGAAGCACAGGTCTCTCCTGTTTACCCTGGAACCCCACACTCAGAAACTGGCAGGCGCGGGTCCAGTTTCTGCGTCGCGCCACGGAACCGGCATCCGCTTGGCCGGATGTCTCGGACGACACACTCCTTCAGACATTGAATCAGTGGCTGGGGCCTTTTCTCAGCAATCTCTCCAGCCTCAATCAGCTGAACCGGATCGACCTTTCCTGGCCACTTCAGGCACTCCTTTCTCCGGAACAACGGCGCACGCTCGACACTCTGGCGCCCACCCATGTCACTGTGCCATCAGGATCGCACATTCCCTTGGATTATCTGTCAGGCGAAATTCCCGTTCTGGCTGTCCGTCTTCAGGAATTATTCGGACAATGCGACACGCCCCGTCTGGTCAACGGGAGAGTCCCTGTCCTCATTCATCTGCTCTCTCCGGCCAGACGCCCCGTTCAGGTCACCCAGGACCTCATCAGTTTTTGGCAAACCGGTTACACGGAAGTCAAAAAAGAATTGAAGGGCCGCTACCCCAAACACTTCTGGCCCGATGACCCCCTCCAGGCCCCGCCTACTCGCGGCATCAAAAAACGATAATTCATTTTGAGAGGTTGCACCCATGAATGTGGCAGGCCAATCCGATCAAGAAATATTAGCCATCGCCACCATGAACAATATCATGGAAGGATCAACCGCAATTGACCATGCTACACATACGAAAGATTTTTCAGAACGGCTAAAGTAAACCGTCACCAAAAAACATTTGGATGTGCTTTACAGGCTTTACCAAGCTGAATCGGAAAATTTTCCAAGAAGGGAAGGGATTGCAAACGTTCGTGGTCCTTCTTGGGGCACCATCCTTCGAAAAAGATTTTTCATTCATAGATTTGAAGGCTAGGGTCATGTCCCTGCACAAGGCTTGGCCGCAGACCTACCTTCAAGGTTACTCGAACTCATTGAGATTCCAAGTGGATTTCAGGTAACTCAATCTGAATGTATCCCTTTTCAAAAACTCAGGAACCCGTTTAGGGACATACCTGATTACCAACGGACGCTCTCCTCCTTTGGGTTCAAAATTCTCACCAAGCCTTTTCCCTTTCAACATTTAAGGGGGAACGTCCTGACTCTCTTGCTATTCTTATGGAGAATTTTTAAGGTAAGCTTGAAGAATGATTTCTTCTATAGGCTTTTTTATTTTCGACCTAAGGAGCCGGCCTCATGCTATCAAAATTCGCTTCTCCTCATATCCTGGTGACGGCGGGTTGGGTCCTGGGGAGCTTTTTTCTGGGATGCTCCAGCGTGGAACTCACCAAGATCCCCAAAAAACCCCTGCCTTTCCATCCGCCTCCACTGATTGAATTACCATTGGAATTACCACCGGAAGGCGGTCCACGACGCCCTGTCGATGCCATGTCCCCCACGACCTTATCCGGGCCGGGACCGGAGATTATCATTGTCGAATCCAACCAGCCTGCCTTACGTGCCATAGCAGAACGCGATCCGGCCGTGAAGACCGAATTGGGCGAGCGTTTTACCTTTATTAATTCCGAGGAAGTCCCTGCCGACCAATGCTCGGTCACGCTGCAGCAAGACGCCGCGGGCAACTCTCGAACGACAGAACGGGGATCGGCTTCCGATGTCTCCGCATATCGGCTAACCTATTACAGTTACACCCACAATGTGGCCGTGCACGTCTGCATGGAAAATGACCGAATGTCTTCTGTCCAGCGCGATCCGCGTAAAGGTTACCAGCCCGAAGAAGCTGAAGAAGAAATCGCCACGGCCATTGAGCTGGCCAGAGTAGATCAACGAATTGCCCAGGAAGTTCAACATCTGCACGGACATGCCATTCTGACTTCCCCTGAAGAATACCGGTATTTCTGGGTGAGCGATGAAGCGGGGTTCGGGGACCGGGTGTTTTGGGTCACATTTTCTGAAACGCCGGAGAGCTTGGCCCTCTACTTTGCCCGAGTTGACCTCACTTCTCAGACCGTCTTAGAGGCAGGCAAGGAGGCAGGACCCCAATGACTATAGCCAAACAAGGAGTGCGTCGCATGGCATCATTTCGATATTTTCTCGCCAGTGTCGCATTGATCAGTGCTCTGCTAGTCAGCCCCGCCTTGGCCGATTGGGAATCCAAACCGTTTACCTGGGGCCCGTGGGACTTATACCTGGAGATGAAAGATGCGGCTGGCCTCGGGCTACGCAATGTGTCCTATCAAGGCAACCAAATTTTAGGTAAAGCCGATCTGCCGGTGATCCGGGTCAAGTATGTTCGAGAGTGGCCGGCCTGGCATCCCTTCAGTTGGTTTGGCCTGGGGCGATCCAGTGGCCGATGCGGACCATTCGAGGACCGGATCAGCCCTCCGCGCCTCAAAAAAAACCCTAACTGCGATGGGAAAAAGCTCTGTCAGGTCGAGCATACCATCCAAGGCGTCAAGTGGTTGGAATTAGGTGTGTATGCCAAAATCGGTCAATACCATCTGTATCAGGCCTGGTATTTGAGCGAAGACGGTCGCCTGTATCCAAGCGTTCAGAGCTGGAATCTCTCCTGTAATACCGACCATGAACACCATGCCTACTGGCGACTGGACTTCGATATTGGTGGATCCGATCAGGATCAGGTCTTTGTCCTGGACCGGAATTCTGTGAAAGACAAGGGTTGGGGACCGGGGTGGGAAAAATATTTGGTGGAGGAGGATGACAAGAAGCCTGATACCAACAGCCAGGATCGCGTCTGGTTTGTGCGCGATTACCCAACCGGGCAGGGTGTCTGGGTTATTCCAGGTCCCTTTGATGGGGAATCGAATAAGTTTTCAGATCGCGATGTCTCGATTCGAAAATTTTACCGGGATGAAGATGCCGGCTGGCCATTCGGCGCACGTGGAGATTTGGAATTTAAAAGTGATGAAAGCGTTCAAGAGACCAATGTGGTCTTTTGGTATGTAGCCCATCTTCCTCATAAGGCAGCGGAAGGGGACCGACCAATGCGTTACTGGATGGGGCCACTTCTTCAGGTCCATCAGGCAACTCCATAACACAACTTGAGACAGTCTTCAGTAAAAACTCTGCCGGCAATGAAAAAGCGTAATTCCCTTCGCCTAAGGCTTTACCGATAATAGATTTCTAAGGAGATCATGACCAATACTTGCTCAGCCCCCATACGCTGATCCGATATGAGCATTCGGAATATCGCATGGAGGAAGGGCATGAGAAGTATCAAACCCTAGACAAGGGGCATTCCCTCCACCGTCATTTGAGAGAACCTATCCAAGAAGGCCCCAACGCTCCAAATGAATTCGATCCCCGCCACATGACCATAGGGATTTCACAGCCTCCTCAACTATTTTCTATTTGAGTGCCCAAAATCCTGGTACGATTGGAATTGTTAGTTTTCCTTCCGTGCAGCATCGCCTTTTTCAGGAAAGGTTTGCTATGGTGACCCACTCATGCAGAACAACCGGCATCAACTGGATAGTTCTTTTTGCTTCATTTCTCTAGCTTTACGAGTAAGGAACCTCATGTTATGAAATTATTTTCCGGCATCCTAAGCAGACGAACCTTTGCTCTCCTCACCTGGGCTTCAATTGTCCTATCGGGTGGGCTGGGATTGGCAGAGCCCGGAATTGATGGCTTCCGGGAATTAAAATTTGGCATGACGGAGCAAGAAGTATCCGCCTTACCAGCCTGCAGCAACTCAAAGGAATGTCTCTATGAACTTACCGATAAAAATCGATATATTGAACTGACCTATTTGCCCGACGAGGTCTCAGATACGACTGAACCAACCGGAAAACTGGCAAAGATTACCATCGATATGGGGCTATATAGAGATGAATGGTACCAGCAGTTACAAATGATTCTTGGAGCGAGTTATCCCCTCACGCAGGATCTCACTGAAGCGACCAAGCAATCGTTTCTTGCCGGACAAATCAATGAGCTGAATTCAGGGTTTGAAGATGGGCAGGTGGTACTGAAGGTCGTGCGCCGCCCGTTCGGAAACCTGGAGTTAAAGGTCGTGTATCAAAATCCTGCCCTTGCGAAAGCATTTATTCAACAGAGACAAGGCGCGACCACTTCCTCCAAATAATTTTCACTGATAGGCCATATTTGACCTAGCCTTGATGGTTGAGCCATTTACTCCCTTAGCTCACCCTCCCTTTATGGCGAGGGTTAGGACGCTTGTTTGGGTACCGAAGCCATTTTGGCTATCAACAGGCGAGGCCGGAGATTTGCCTCTTGCACAAAGAATGAAGTGGGCAGGGTCACCACTCCCGCCTTCCGTTGCCCATGCATCAACTTCCGCCAACAGCGCCGGCACAGATCATGATCCTTCAACGAGACAGCCCTTCCTAATTTACTGGAATGGGGATTTCGTCTGGGAGAAACAAAGACCTTCACCTCACTCCCACATTTGGCACAACAGGTCGCACCAGCAGCACTGCTCTTTGATGCCCGCTGAGTCACCAGACCAATACTTTCAGCCATATATTTTCGTTTTGGATTCCACGCATGTTCATGTGACGTGACGGATTCGGGAATATCCCATCTCAGCATTCGTCTCATGGCCCCCTCCTTGATAAGAATGGTCGGTCGATCAGTAACTCTTACACTGAGCAAGGGATATGCCTGGTATCACACTTGAAAGCCTGAGAGGAGAAAACCGTATGGAAACAAAAGATAAGAGACTTAAGAACCAGAAGACGAGGCTCAGGAAGATAGGCAGGTTATGCAGTGGACGGGCATATTTTTCCTGTTTGAAGTCACCGGAATTTTGACACCTGTTGCAACCTTTGACAAAGGGAATGAGAGCAGAAATATTCAACACCCATGAGGAGGTCGGTCAATGAACGAGGCCGGCAAAGGCCAAAACATCCCACGGATTCATCCAGGACAAACACTCGCCCCCACTGAGGTGGGAAATCCTTTTTACCTGACCGGATCACACTCTTTCCGGTGCCGCTTCATTTAAAATCAGCCAATAGAGCCCCAGGTTTTGAACCGCTTGAGAAAATTCTTGAAAGTCCACTGGCTTGCGAACATAACTATTGGCTCCAAGTTGATAACTTTTCACGATGTCCTGCTCTTCCTTCGACGACGTGAGCACAACCACCGGAAGAAACTTCGTCCGTTCATCAGCCCGTAACCGTCGAAGCACTTCCAGCCCATCAATCTTGGGAAGCTTGAGATCCAGCAGGATAATTTGAGGCATCTGGGTTAAATCACGACCGGCATGCGCTCCGGTTCCAAATAAATATTCCAACGCTTCCACGCCATCCCGCGCCACCACGACTTCATTTTTTATATTGTTCTTCTTGAGCGCCCGCATCGTCAACTCTTCATCATCAGGATGATCTTCCACTAACAGGATTGCTTTGTTGGTCATCATCTTCTCCTCCTCCGGTTGTCTTACAACGTAAAATGAAAGGTCGCGCCTTTGCCCACCACTCCTTCTGCCCAAATTTGACCGCCATGCCGTTGAATAATTCGATGCACCGTCGCCAACCCCACGCCCACACCCGGAAATTCTGTATAGGCATGAAGCCGTTGAAACGCGCCGAAGAGTTTATGCACATAGGTCATATCAAAACCTGCCCCGTTGTCGGAGACAAAGTAGGCTGCCTGCCCTTTGTATTGTCCATAACCGAACTCGATACGGGGATGGGGTTGTTGCTGGGTAAACTTCCACGCGTTGCCGATTAAATTTTCTAAAACGGCCCGAAGCAATTGCGGGTCGGCGGTGGCGAATACATTATCAGCCACAATACATTCTATCTGCCGGTCAGGGTCCATTTTTTGAAAGTCTTCAAGAACAGCCCGGACGACAGCACTCATATCAAAGCTCTGGGTATGGATTTCAGCCCGTGTCAACCTGGCCAGATTGAGCATGGCATCGATAAGCTTGGACATTCGTTGACTGGCCGTCCGCACCCTCCGCAAATAATTTCGCCCTGACTCATCAAGTTTTTCATCATAATCTTCCAACACAGCCTGGCTAAACCCATCGATCCCCCGCAGCGGCGCGCGTAAATCATGGGAGACCGAATAACTAAACGCCTCAAGTTCTTTATTACTCGCCTCAAGTTGCGCGGAGCGCTGGACCAACTGGGAATTGAGCTTGCGTATATCCTCCTCTGCCCGCTTCCGCTCCGCCACCTCCCGAATGAGTTCGGCATTTGATGCAGCCAACTTCGCCGTTCGCTCCTGGACTCGCTTTTCCAGATTATCTTTCGCCTTCCGAAGAGTATCTTCAGCCAAGAGTCGATCATGAATTTCCAATTCCAGATGTTTGTTGGCACTTTGGAGGGCGCCGGTTCGATCGCGAACCTGCTCTTCCAATTCACTTGCCACCCGCCCAAGCTTTAACACCACTAATCCGAATCCTCCCATCCAAATGACGACTAACATCCCCATCAACCCATAAGTCCCTTGCCAACTCATACCCATGATCGTCTCCAACGAATCCACGGGATACACGACCTCCAGCAAGCCGCCCACTTCTCCGATCTGCCAATCACGCTTGGGACTATCCGGATGTCTGTTATGACACTCCACACATTCCTTCTGCATTCGATCGGCCTTCACGAAACGGAGAGACTCACGCCCATCGACTTGCTCAAACCGATAAAATGGCTCATTCGTATCAGAATGTTGCGTGAAAAATTTCCACGCCTCTTCCTGGAAGCCATCAAGGAGTCCTCCTGGTTTCTTACCGGGGTAAAACGGATAGGGACTCAGTAACTCCAGTCGTTCCCCTTTTCGCCCAGCGACCAATCGATTACCCAGGTCCCGACTGAGAGCCGCAGGGAGAGGAATTTCGCCTTGATGGTCCCGATACTCTATCGAGGCATCGATGCCCTGGTTGTGGAGGCGTTGAACAACTTCGACGGTGTACCATATCCGCATCTCATTCAGCGCTCTGGTATAAATTTCGGATCCCCGAAAGGCCATGGCCGTCACCATTTGGGTTTTCAATTGGGAAATATGCAAATAAATTACGATGAGACAGAGCCCAAAAAGCAGGGTTAATACCAAAATCGTATGCCGATGTAGGAGCTCCATGGCGCCCAGGACCCTGTTCACACAGGAGTCCCATAGTCCCAAGGTCGACAACGGCGATTCTTTACGAGACGTCAACTCAGATACCGACAATGGTCCTTCCTATCCTCAATGGGGGCTTTTCCAATCACTTCTCTCTTCGATGGCGGTCCTCTGACTTACGCTATCGGATCCTTACCGGCAAAATTGAGCATTCCTTCCATAAGAGGGCACCTCATCCCCATGGCCCGGAAGACTTTGGCTTGTGATCGTTCTGGATGGGCGTACGCCTGAATCCGACTCCCAATGTGCTCCCACTATTCAGAAGATGATGGGTACCCATCCGGTCAAATAAATTTGCGGGCCCTCAAGAAGGAAAGGAGGGGGAGCACAGCAGAGACTACCATGAAGGCGTGTATTCCTCGGCAGGAGGGTGGGCTTTGCTCAATACGGACTATTCCTCCAGGCTGGGTTGTACACTCACACAGGAGCTTGATTTTGTAAGGCGACAGCCATCAAGTTTTCTTCCGACTCTGGTACCTTTTCAGTGTCAATGTCATCCGCCATCGTGGGTTCCAATTCCTGATCCTCGTCATACGTTTGCCGCACATCCAGAATTTCAATGTCTAATTGCGCTTCCGGATACAATCGTCGCAAGTCCCATTCCGTAATCCATCCACGAACATACTCGCGCATCCGGGTACTGGATAATTTCTCTACAGCTGAAACGGGTGGCGGTGTCCAACTATAGGCCGATCCATGAAGCGCCCTAAGCCGCTCATATAGCGCATCGACCATTGATTCATAGGGACGAACTAATGGCTCACCTTCCTGTTCAATGAGCCGGATACCCTGGATTGCCTGTAGTGCTTGCATATGAGCTTCATCCGTTGATTCCTCCTGGCACATCTGCTCGATTTTCTGGGAATCCTGTTTTTCTTCCAAGATCACGCTTTGGAAATCATCGGTCAGAGCCACAATGGCCCCAATCGCCGGGCAGGCATCCTCGGCCAACACCCCCATCCACCGTGCCACCTCCCTATAGGACTTGGTCCGTTGTTTAAAGGAATATCGCCCGATGATTTCCGCCTCATCGATAAGCAAGATCCACCCTTTATAGCCAGCCGCGACCATCAATCGTGAGACAAATCGAAACCGTTGTGAGGCCAAATCCTGACTGGAAATTTTAGTGAACACATAAGGGTTTTCCGGCGGACACCCCTGGAGATATTTATTAAGTTGACTATTACTCAACGGATCTCCCGCCCAATAGCGGATCATGCGATGACTCAGCTCAGGATCATTAATCATCCGCTCATAGAGATACAGGCTGGCTGCAAACCGGGAATCGCACACTTGGTCCTTGCGATGCACCCAATCAAATAAATCGGCAAAGTGCGGGCTTTGGAAATTCAGTTCACCGGCTATTTCGGTGAGAGCATCACCATGTTTACCTGGAACAATGGCATTATTGATGGCTGCACGAAAGAGGGGCACGCCATTGTACAAGGGTGTTTCCTTACTGATTACAATGGGACTGCAGACAAAATTCTTCTCCAGCGCTACCTGTTGCAACGCATGAAGAAGATGGGATTTTCCACTCCCAAACCCTCCTTCAATGACGATGCCCTTGGTCGGCGTGTCATTCGGAACGTTGGCCTCCATCTGTTGAAGCAGCCGTCTGAATTTTCCTTCCAGATCCGGTTGGTGACTTCCCAGTACCTGCACGACATCACGATTCGGCACTCCGGATCGCAAAGCCTCCATGGCGCGTTGATGCCCAACATCACCATTGGCCATCGCCGGCCGATCAGTGTATTCCTTCTTTCCGGTATCGTGGGCCTCCCCGGCCTCTTGAGATCCCAGGCGAATCAATGCCCCTAATGGGTTTTGGTATTGGCGGTCACGGACTTCGTCCCAAATGCGTAATTTTAACGCCTCATACCGGTTGAGTCCCCTCCGGTCATCTGTCAAAAATTCTTGCGGCACCTGGACCACTAATAAGAAACTTTCCAATTCATCTGTCCCATCAATAAACTGGCGAAGCATTTCGTAGGCATCTAACGTCGTTGAAACGCCATAATACAAGCCTTCCGGAGAATCCGGTTTCCTACTGAGCAAACATCGACTCAAGTTCAGGGACACGAATAACCCTGTTTTCCCAACTAACCGTAGCCAACGGCATAACGACACAAACATATACCGGGCATTAGTCCGATTAATTTTCTGAAAAATAAGGGCTTCTTTAAGAGCGGAAATCTGACGAATTTCCCCCTTCAGCCATGACTTGACCGGTTCGGTCATAAAGGGAACTTCTGAGCCAGAGTCCAATTGCCCCAAACACAATCGGATCATGGCCATACGAAATTCCTGGCACATCTGCGAATCGCGATAGATGGCCCGCTCTAACCAACTATTTAAATCTCGACGCAGTAACGGTTCCGCCCGTTCATTCATCCGGGCAACTCCCGTCATGCAAAACTCTTCCTGGTTGTCCGGGATCTGGTATCCATTTTCTTGAAGAAGTCGACGAACAAATTGTGAGGCCAGCTCATCCCATGGGATGAGACGAGCAATCTGATGGAACAACTTATCCATCATATGAATTTTGGTGTCTTTAGCATCAACTGAGATGCACGCATACCCTTCCTGCTGGGCTAAGGTAGCCAATTGGTCTTGGATGTCGACTCTATCCGAGTCAGAATCTGTCACCACAAACTTGACCGATGACCCTCCTTGCCCAATAAATCGTTGAAGGTATTCTTGCCGAAGCGTATGAAACCATTCTTGAGGTCGTAACTCCATTGCTCGTATCCTTCACAGGTTAGAAAGTCACATGCATACACAGAAAGGTTTTACAGACTGACGAAAAGACAGAGACCTATGTTAAAAAAGCGTGTTGCCCCGTCTTTGAAAGATTGATTCGAATCTGGTGGTTATTTTGCCAAAATTTTTTGATGACAGCCATTTTGGTCTGGACCCAAACTAGTTCGACTCGGAGAGTGCCGGATGAAGCCGGCCTTCCAGATCCCCTTCTAATTCAGAGTCTTCCGAATAATCTTGTCGAATTTCCATTAATTCAATGTCAACTTTTTGTGTTGGATCGAGACGCGTCAAATCCCATTCGGTAATCCAGCCTTTGACATATTCACGCATCCGGGTGCTGGATAATCGCTCAATCGTTGGGACCTGAGGTGGTTCCCACCCATACGCCGCGCCATGAATGGCACGAATTTTATGGTAGATTTCTTCTACAAGCTGGTCATAGGGACCGACCAAGGGTATGCGTTCGCATTCAATGAGCCGCATTCCCTGTTCTGCTTGGCGGGACAGCACCAAATCGGTTTCCGATCCTGATTCTCGCAGCTTTTCTGGGACTTTTTCCCGATCACCCTTTTCATCCAGAATTGCGCTTTGAAAATCATCCGTGAGCGCCATCACCGCCGCCAGTCCGGATTTATAGCCGAGATCGGCAAAACTGGAGGCTTCCAGTCGGCCCAACCACCTGGCTAATTCCGCATAGGACTGGGCTCGTTGTTTGAAGGAATACCTGCCAATAATTTCCGCCTCGTCGATCAGTAAAATCCAACCAGCATATCCCGCCGCAATCATTAGTCGTGAAACGAATTTAAATCGTTGCAACGCCATTTCCATGGGTGAGATTCGTTCAAATCGATAGGAAACACTCGCATCACAGGATTTGAGTAATCGCTTGATTTCAGCATCGGTCAACGGATCCCCTGCCCAAAATCGAATGATCCGGTGACTTAACTCCGGGTCATTGACCATGCGTTCGTATAGAAACACTGAGGCCGCAAAGCGCCCATCAATTTCTCCGCCCTGACGATGCACCCATTCATAAAAATTCGCGTATTGAGGACTCTTAAAATTTAAATCCGCTGCCACCTCGGTTAAAACATCTCCTCGTTTTTCAGGGATATCAGCAGCTTCAATGGCAGATCGAAACATCATTGCGGGGCTATACAAAGGCGTTTCCTTACTTATTACGACCTTGCTACATACAAATCTGGATTCCAATGCCATACGTCTTAAGGATTCCAGCAAATGTGATTTCCCCGTACCAAAGCCTCCTTCAATCAACATCCCTTTTGTGGTCCAACCCTTATGAATGCTGGCCTGAGCGTCCTGCAACATCTGTTGAAATTTGGATTTGACCATCGGCTGTGGACATCCCAGCGCTTGGACCACTCCTGGGCTGGGGACACCTGCCCTCAAGGATTCAATAACCCGCTGATGCTGCACATCTTCTTTTCGGCTTCCCACTTTGGCCAGAAGACTGCTCTCGGCAAAGACTGTAGTCTGATCGGTCAGCCTGACCATCGGCGCAAAGGGATTTTGACGGGTTTTATCCCGGACATCATCCCAAATGCGAAGCTTGAGGGCCTCATACCGATTCAGACCCAACCGTTGATCCGAGAGAAAGGCTTGGGAGGCAACGACCACGACCAATAGCCCTTCGATTTCATCGCTGCCATCAATGAATTGTCTCAGCATCTCATAAGCATCCATAACGGCAGAGGGGGAATACTTTAGCGAGGT
Organism: Nitrospiraceae bacterium; assembly: GCA_020632595.1. Taxonomy (NCBI): domain Bacteria; kingdom Pseudomonadati; phylum Nitrospirota; class Nitrospiria; order Nitrospirales; family Nitrospiraceae; species Nitrospiraceae bacterium. Next base: position 28,418 of record JACKFF010000011.1, read on the forward strand.
CGCACCGGCTTCTTTGCCGCCTGTAAAGGCTGAAATATCGATGGTCAGGACCATACCGGGTTTCCCCAACAGGCGAGTCCAATGGGCTAAGGAGATGATGAGGTCACGCGCATTACTGCGGGTAACCTTTTCAAAAATCAATATTTTTTTGAGGATAGCCATTTGCTTCAGCTCACCCCGAAGCCAGGCCTTGATTGCTGCCGACTCTTGAGAGGGACTTTCAGGCAATTCCAACTGAGCCACACACAACTGGATCATGGCCAGTCGAAATTCCCGACTCATGTGAAAATCCTGGAACAGGCTCCCTTCCAACCATGCGTTCACTTCTCGGTGCATCGCGGCTTCATCGCAACAGTTGAGAGAGGCCAGAGAAGACCAGCAACATTCCTCCCGCCTTTCAGGGATTTTCCATTGATGCTCTCTAAAGAGTTTTTTGACATACTCGAACGCCAAGGCGTCCCAATCAATTTGTCTGGCCATTTCCTTGTACAAGAGATCAATCAGTTGAACCTTCGTACAATGAGAGTCCGCGTGAATTGTGACAAAGCCCTCCTCCCGTGACAGCGCCCCCACCCCTATGCACACCGTTTTGACATCCTGAGCCTCCTCCACAACGGCAAATTTGACGGCCGATCCTCCACGACGAATAAACTCCTGAAGATAGGCAGATTTGAGAACATTCAACCATTCCTGTGGAGACATAAATTTTCCCTCAATATCCTGTTAATCTCATTCGTCTTCTCGGTTCACCCTAGGGAAACTTAAATACGGTCCTGACCCCTTTATCCCGTCTGGACAAAGGAAATTCCATAATAGGTTTTTTCGCGTCCACCTTGCGCAATCACGGTTAACGTTTTATTAGCATCCCGCACGCCGGTACTAGCATGAAAGTTTGCCCGATGATTGTTTTTGGTGGAAATGGTTCCACTTTTATCTAATAAATAGACATCCCGGCCAAATTCTTGTCTGGTATATTCATTGGCCTGCCACGGAAGGAGGGTCAAGAGTTGATAGAGTTCCAAGAGTGGAATCACCGTTCCTTTGCCAATGAGGTGCTTTCCTCGACCCGCCACCACAATGGAATAGGCCGTAAAGACCATCTCCAAAAATGTTTGCGGCTTAAATCGAAGAGGTTTATTTTGAACTTCCTTTAATCGTTTGACCAAGACCGAAGGACGAAGCCGGTTTTCCCGCATTCGATCAATGGCGACCGCACGTTCTTTATGCAGAATGCGTAATAAGACTGGATAGGAAAATAAATAGCCATCGTGCTCATAGAGATTGACACCCATCTGCTGGGCAGTGGTGAGTAGCTCCTGGCGAAACGCTTTGCCCTCCAAGTATCCAGCTTCATCAAAATTGAGACGTTCCTGGGTTTTCACAAAGTCACACCCCAGACTCAGCGTCACCTCCTTGCCTTCCTCCAGTAATTTTCGCAGATTGACCAAATCACCCACTTTCGCTGCATCTTTAATTTTTTTAAATGACGCCATCACTTGCTTTGTGGTTTTTACTAATCCCCCGGCTTGCTCTTCAATATCAGCCAAGGCCTGCTCCAAATTGATATTCTTCGCGACAGCCTTTGAAGGTGGGGAGGCATCCGGCAACTCAAGCACACCAGTTGCCGAACTCGACCCGCAGGCTTCTAACCTATTATCAATTCCTTCGGCACTCATGTCGGTTATCGAGTCCTCTGGTTTGTGGTGAATTCAGGTAATCGGCGTTCAAAAACCGATTGATCGGCGCATACCTGTTTCATTCGGCACATCCCGAATAATTCTTAATATTTTCGGGCATATTTCATGATCAAGATTCAGTAAAAAACCACAAGGTCTTGTTAGTGCTCAGCGCTTCTTGGTCAGCCCGCAGTTGACCTGTAGGAAGAGAGCCTTTTATGGTTGAACGATTTCTTCAGACTCCATTCATGAAAAATATTGAGCCATTCGCTGTTATTACCGGAGCTTCCCGAGGGATTGGGGCCGAATATGCCAGAGCCTTAGCAGCTCGAGGCTATCACCTTCTGTTGGTCGCCAGGGACCAAAAACGTCTGAAAGAGTTATCCAAGGAGATTCAACAGACCACCTCTGTTCAAGTCTGGACAGAAACGCTGGATTTGGCCAAGCCTAACGCGGCTGCAACTCTTTACCAATTAGCTCAATCATGTCGGCCGCATGTGTCGTTGCTTGTCAATAATGCCGGCTTTGGGCAGTATGGGCTATTTACAGACATGCCACTTTCCACGATCCAGGACATGTTACAGGTCCATATCCATGCGACCACAGAAAGCACGAGACTATTCCTACCTGATATGATGAATCGAGGGGAGGGCGTCATTATCAATGTGGCGTCGGTGGCAGGATTTTTACCTATTCCCTATATGGCGGAATACGCCGCCACCAAAGCCTTTATCATATCCTTCTCCGAGGCGGTGGCGATGGAGGCCAGAGAAAAGGAGGTGACCATCCAGGTATGCTGTCCAGGCTATACAGAAACCGATTTCCATAGAACGGCAGGGCACCGCCCACGCCATATTTCTTCTCCTCACGCTTCCCGCGACGTCGTACAAAAATCATTAAGGGCCCTAAGATCACGGCAATCCTTCGTGACTATTGGGTGGCAGGGACTGGCAACCCAATGGATAACTTCATTTTTTCCTAAAAGGTGGCTCACGCGTCTTTCCAGCCGATTTGTTCGACCAAATTCCCCCTCTCGTTGAACACACACGGCCTTCCATACTAAAGGAGCACAGCATGTCCCATTCCTATTTCCATTCATATCTTGTCCCTCTCAGCATCTCTTGTGTCTGCATCCTCACATTTGGGTGCTCTGGCCCTCGCCCAATCCTCTATCCCAACGACTATCTTCAACACGTTGGTCCCGATCGGGCTGAAGAGGACATTGAAGAATGCCAACAGCTTGCAGAGGATTATGTACCGGAACACGATGCCGCAACGGTGGCCGGGAATACTGCCGTTGGAGGGGGAGCAGGGGGTGCCATCGGTGCAGTCAGTGGGGCCATTCGAGGAGGAGCGGGTATTGGAGCCGCCATCGGTGCGGCAACAGGTGCGACCATTGGCTTTATTCGTGGCTTATTCCAGGCCTCGCAACCAACACCTGCCCACAAGGCCTTCGTTAACCGGTGCCTTGCGGAACGAGGGTACCAATCGATTGGTTGGGAATAGATCAGAAAAAAACAGGGAGAAAATGGGGTGAGAACACCTCGAGACGCTGTTTGTGGTAATTCTCACCTTGAGAAAATCCAGTATCGAAACTTGGCTCACAGGCGAATTAAGGAATGCTTAAAATGAGGAGCTTTCTGCACGACGGAGGGCTCGCATTAAAACTGGATCTTGATAAGCCACCTCACTTAACGCGTCCAATATATGAAGATCTTTTTCCTTGGCGAGAGCCTTAGCTTTACTGAATTGTCGTGAATTAAAGCGAGCCACGGATGGCTGACCATTGATGATCTGACACGCAAGGCCTCCACCATCTTTCAGCGCAAGAGTGCCCCCGTGATCAAACAAGGTACGGGCCTCATCTACCCTGATCCCATGCAGTTCCGCAAAATCATGGAGCCCACTGGTCTCAATCAATCGTCCATCAGGCATGACACATTTTCGCTTAAAATGGGGAGACCAATCTTTTCGGAAATCAATATATTGAATGTCTCCACTACACGAGTTCCCTGAGTCAACTTTTGTCAAATCGATCCCTAAGTTTTTTTGCCGCAACCGATCCTGTAATTCCTGAGGAAGGCCTCGGTAAAAAACCCGCTCCATGCCTTCTTCCAACGTCACACCATAACTCTGACGCATGCGCTCGGCTGCCGCATATTGCTCAAGATCCATGACCCACGTGTGTTTTGGATCTTTGCCAAGAGGATCAACACGACAGACGAATGCGCCTTTTGTGACAAGGACACCCTCATGCGGATAGAGATAGATCCCTCCGCCTTGAAGCAGGCCTGTTATAGCTTCAAGAGGAATATCATAACTTTCAGACAGGACTCGTGCATGCATCTCCAAATTTTCCTGTTCCGTCATTGCGCACACCATTACATTTCCAGGGGGATCATAATCCGTATAGTTCTCCAGAATATTATAGAGAACCGGGGGCTTCTCTTTTTTCAATGGACGTTTTTTTACTTTAAACATTCAATACGCTCCTTCACCCTGAGTTTCCTTTAGGCCTTGGACTTCTCCACCCCTACAGGAGAGGCAAGATTTCCACGACACCGGTGCATACCGATTCCACACAAACAGTCTCATTTTTAACACCATAATTTTTCCGCGTCCTGTTGCAGATCTCGAAGTCGTAATGGTAGAAGGAAATCGCTTATGACTCAACCGTAACACTCTCCTAAACTTCCTATGCCAAAAAATGCCCTTATTCAGGCTTTCCATCAGCTGGAAGCCTTCAAATGGAACCAGCAAGAAGGCTTTCGGCTCGCCTCAGGGAAAAACAGCCCTTATTATGTTGACTGTCGTATTGTATTGGCTCATCCACACTCACGTCACCTTGTGGCTCAATTAGCCTATCACCTGCTGAAATCCTTAGAATTCACACTCATTGGCGGGCTGGAAATCGGAGCAATTCCCCTGGCCACCTGTATTTCAGATTATGGCTATAGGGCCGATCCCCAGCGGGAGTGGCGAACGTTCGTTGTGCGTAAACAACCTAAGGATCATGGATTAGGCAAATTAATTGAAGGCACGATTCATTCCGGCGAAACAGCTTTAGTGGTCGACGACGTGTTAACTACAGGCGGATCATTGATAAAGGCCGCTGAAGCAACTCGCGCCCAGGGCTTAACTGTGACGCATGGGTTAGTGGTTGTGGATCGATCTGAAGATGAAGGAAAAAGCAATCTGGCCCACATGGGCATTCAATTACTCCCTCTACTCACTCTGGAAGATTTAAGACAAACACCTCCCTCCGCCCATTAAGTCCTCGAAATATTCCCGACCAAGGTTTAAAACCTTAGTGGGTTCTTACGGCCCCAAAGGGTGGGCATCCTATTCGTCAAATATCATCCCGTCCTTATTGATCGATGATGACCACTGCAACTTCACAACCTCGGCGGTACGCCCCTCATTTAGATGCCTTACTTGACCGTCTCTTCTGACCAGCCATACAATTTTAAAACAATTGCTCAACGATTGTCTGGTCATTTTCCTTTCCAGAGAGGACAACGCCGTCTACCCTGACTTCCTCAAACAAGAAAGCCATTCCCATTACTACGGAGGATAACCATGAATCGTTTTTCTTTCTCTTTGTCCATCGTTCTTCTTTTTCTAGGATGTTGGCTCCCCTCCATCGTTACTGCTGAGCCCTACCTTTTAACGGTTCAGCAACTCAAAGCAGGACTTGAAAAGGCTTCCCAGTCCAAACAGAAAGGTTTTGTGCTCGTCGACGTTCGGAGCCCAGACGAACACATGAGTGGCTTCATTCCCGGAACGGATTTCAATATTGATTTTCGGGAAATGCAAGGACGCCATCAAGAGCTCAAGGCGAAACTGGATCAGCACATCGTGGTGTACTGCCAATCTGGACATCGCAGCAATATTGCTGCTGAAACCTTAATGGGATTAGGGTATCAGCATGTCTATAATGTGGAAGGAAGCATGAATGCCTGGACCGAAGCGGGGTATCCTATCGAACACCCCAAGTAATGGAGAACAGCTACGGCAACGAATGTTAGATTTCGGCCACAGTGGAATAGATGCCGTTAAAGTCCTGATGCATCTCCCGAAAAACTTCCAAAAGGTGTGGATCAAAATGTGTCGGCTTTGTTCTGTCGTTTCCGTTTAAAATTATGTCGCATGTCTTCTCATGGGTAAACGCTGACTTGTAAGGCCTCCGGCTTCGTAAGGCATCGTAAAGGTCGCAGAGCATCACAATTCGTCCCGTGATGGGAATCTCTGTTCCCTTCAGCCCTCGAGGATATCCACTTCCGTCCCAACGTTCATGGTGAGTCAGCGCGACTTCCTTGGCCATCTGTAGCAAGGGAGACGTCGAGCCATCCAATAAACTCGCTCCCAAAAGAGGATGCTGCCTAATCGATTGCCATTCTTCTTCCGTCAACGGGCCATGCTTTCCAAGGACGGCATCTGGCACCCCGATTTTCCCCACATCATGCATCGGTGCAACGGCGAATAAACAACGAGCGCGTGCCTGATCCCAGCCGATGGCCAAAGCAAGCGATTGCGAGTAATGGCTTAACCGTTCAATATGTGCTCCTGTTTCTTCATCTTTATAGCGTGAGGCACGGGCTAAGCGAATAATAGTGTCGGCATAGGCCTGTTCCAATTCACTATTTTTCTTTTGCTCTGCTTCCAATGAGACCTTAAGGTCCCTGGCATAGGCAAGCATTTGGGCATGAGCTTTTTTAAGCAGTTGAGTTTTCTGACCTTCCTGCTCCAACATCTGCTTGAGATCTTTGGCATAAGCTATGAGTTGCGAGCGGGCTGCCTGAAGTTTCGCTGTGGCAGATACTTGGGAAGCTTCGGCCTCTGAATATGTGCTTAAGGATAAAGGAGTAACCCCATCACTCTTGGGCTTCTCCTTACTCATTAGGCAAGTATCTCCCGAACTTTTTGTATCAACTCTAATGGGCTAAATGGTTTCACCAAATATCCCGCAAGATCAAGAGAAGCTATCTGCTTACGTGCATCAAGCCCATCTTTCGCGGTTAACATGACAATTGGAATTCTCGCCGTGTCGGCATGTAGGCGAAGCTTTCGTACCACCTCATACCCACTTAGACCCGGCATCATCCAATCAAGAATCAATAGATCGGGAATGTTGGTGCAAACGGCATCCATCGCCCCGCAACCGTCGATAGCAGTAAGAATCCGATACGAGGGGTCTTCGAGAGTAACCTGAACCAGCAGCCTAAGATCTTCCTCATCATCGGCAATGAGGATCGTTTTCACGGGACCCACCATGGTGAACATTTCCTACTGGTTGGCCCCCATGGGCTCAGGGAATATCTAATCCATCACCGACATATTCATCCTCCTTGATGACGTGATCGTCTTCTTGAGACGCAGGTTCGATAGCGTGGTATTGCTCAGAATTCCAAATATTATTTTCGACTTTTCTGGCCACGGTAATAAAACCGGAATGAGCAACCATTCGGTGATCGGGTCGAACACTCCGTCCTTTAATATTCCACGTCCGCAACAACGTTTCAAAATTTTGAACCATGGTAAAAACTCGGCTCTGCTCCAAAGCCTGTACCGTTTGCATCACCTGTGGTACCGTCGGGACATAACTCAAATACAGCCCACCGGACCGCAATGCCCGTGCCGCATGCGGAACCACTCGCCAGGGTTCAGGAAGATCCAACACCACTCGATCAAACAGCCAGGAAGACGCCCCTTCCCCAATCTCGATACCTTCGTATGCATTACGAATCTGAAGAAAATGGTTAGGTACCTTTCCCATGAACCGTTCGATGTTTTTCGTGGCCGTAGCTGCAAAATCTTCTCGCATTTCATAGCTCACCACACACCCACGATCCCCCACCGCACGCAAAAGAGCCATTGTTAATGCCCCAGACCCCACCCCGGCCTCAAAGACCCTGGCTCCTGGATAAATATCCGCCCACATTGGAATGACAGCTAAATCTTTAGGATAAATCACCTGAGCTCCTCGAGGCATTTTCAAGGTATACTCAGCTAACGTTGGATGGACGGCTACCATTAACTTTCCATTGGAAAACTGGACCGCTGTTCCATCCGGTTTTCCAATAATGTCGTCATGGCTAATCCGGTCTCCACTATGCTGAAAGATTTCTCCGGCTTTAAGTGTGAGGGCATACGGCCGTTCTTTCTTGTCGATTAAATGAACTCGTTCTCCAGACTGAAATGTTTTCATAAGTCGCACATTCTAGCAAGGCTTTTCATCGCTTTGATACCCACCATAATAGTGGAACCTTCTTAAGTGGACCAACGGGACAATTAAACGACATTTCAATGGGATCATTCTTGACACCCTCCCCATTCAGACGTATGATTAGCTAACTTCAGTCTTTACACACCTCATACCTATCGCCACCAATTTCTCCCATTTTCCAGATTTTTGAAACTTTCAAATGTCACTTGTGCGAATATTCTCAACATACAAAAAACCGAATCCCGACTCTGGAACAAATCAGGAGAGTTTTCGTAACCACAGCACTCTCGGCTCCTCTTAATGAAGGAGTTGTTACATGATGAAAACAGTGGTCGTTGCCTAATCTACCATGAAACGCCTTTTTACAGTTATCGGACTTGGGCGCTTCGGCTATAGCGTGGCACAAGGATTGGTCACCAAAGGATGCGAAGTACTTGCCATCGATAAGGATGAGGAAAAAATCCAGGCGATCAGTGATATTGCGACCTTTGCCGTCCAATGCGATGCGACTGATGAACGCGCGTTAAAAGCAGTCAGCGCTCAAAACGTCGATGTCGCTGTCGTCAGTATCGGTGAAAACATTGAAGCCAGCATTCTTATTGTTCAAACACTCAAGGAAATGGGGGTAAAATCCATTGTGGCGAAAGCCGTGGCCCCAATCCAGGGAAAAATATTAATGAACCTGGGAGTCGATGAGGTTATCTATCCTGAACGAGATGCGGCCATCCGTCTCGCACACAGGCTGGTCTCACCGAGTGTACTTGAATACTTAGAATTGGCCCCAGGCTTTAGTGTGGAAGAAGTGTCCGTTTCAGAGAGCTTGTCCGGATTGAGTCTTGAGGATGTTAAGTTACGCGGAAAGCATAACTTGAATGTGATCGGGATAAAAAAACAAGTAACCAGAATGGTCAAAGGGCGAATGATGAAAGAAGAAATATTTAATTTCACCCCAAAACCCGATGACGTTATTGAAAAAGGTGATGTCCTGGTCATGATCGGCCGAGAAGAGGATTTAGACCGTTTTTGCAATAACGTGTAAAAAATATAACAGTTCCGTCAATTACCTCTGCACTTTTTACTTCCTCTTCTGCTCTCCCCTATAAATTATTGGTTTTTCCCCTTTCGCACTATCCAGGGAATGCGATGGGCTACCGATTTCTTAAATAGGATCCCCAAGGTAGGGTTAGTTATAAGGATGGCAATTTTATCCTTATGTTTCATATTGTTATCCATTTAATGAAATGAGAGATTGATATCAAACCATCATAGAGAAAATCCAGCGTTAAAAAAAAGCGATTAAATTGCTTTCCATTAATGCCTTAACGGGTTGAAACATATTCATTGGCTTGGTTTTTGCTTTTGTAACATTACTTAAGATTCACAATGATGTCGCACTATAACTATAGGTAATCGGAAACCTGAACCCCCAAGGGAAACTGTCATGGAATACCAAACTGTTTTGGATGAGCCAACAGAAACCGAACTCGCTACCATCAAATCTGAAGGGGCCAAACATTTACCAAGAGGATTCGGGCCAGCTCTCGAATCGTTATACTTCCGATCATTTGGCACCCGACCTCTTCTCAATAAAGATTCTGAGATCGAATTAGCCAAGGAGATAGACCAAGCGTCTAGAGCCATCAGGGTCATCATTAAACAGAGTCTTCATCTCACTCATCCAGTAAAGAAGGGACCAGAAAGAGAAAAAACAATTGCTCTTCTCAAGGAAACGTTGGCCTTAAGTGGTTTTTCGACTCCCTCCATTGAAAAATTAAAATCTGTTCTGTTGGATTTAGGCCAAACGTATCCCTCGATGTCCTCATCCATTCAGGATCTCTGCCAACAACTTCAAAAAGCAAAATTTCAACTAGAGAAAGCGAAATCCGAACTCGTTCAGCGAAATCTTCGCCTGGTTGTGGACATAGCGAAACGGTACACGGGGCATGGATTGGCCTTTTTAGACTTAGTCCAAGAGGGAAATATTGGGCTTATGAAGGCGGCAGAACGATTTCAATATCGCAAAGGGTTTAAATTCAGCACTTATGCCACATGGTGGATTCGACAAGGGATTACCCGATCACTCGCCGACCAGTCTAGAACCATTCGTGTCCCTGTCCATTTAAATGAAATCTCCAACAAGATTGCTCGTGCCTCCAAACGGTTGACACAACAAAATGCCCGCCCAGTGCAGTTGGATGACATTGGAGAAGCGCTCAAACTGAGTGTGGAAAAAGTTCATGACACCATTCAGGCCTTTCAGGATCCTATATCGTTAGAAACCCCGGTTGGGGATGGAGAAACCTTTCTCACAGACTTCATTCCAGATACGGGAACTTTGACGCCGGATGGACCTGTCTCACGCCAAGAAACGAACCAACAAGTCGAACGGATCTTGGATTCGCTGACTCCAAGGGAACAAATGGTGATCCGCCTGCGTTTTGGCATTGGCCAAGACGAGCCATGGACCCTTGAAGAAGTCGGACAAAGTATGTCGGTTACCCGTGAACGTGTCCGGCAAATTGAGGCCAAAGCCCTTCAAAAATTAAAGGAGCCTGCTTTGAAGGATATGCTTTCTTCCATTAAGTAGAAATTTGCTGCGTTTATTCCTTCAACACCCCCTTGAATTCAACCATTTCTTCTAGGTGAGCTTGTCTTTTCCAAGCAAGGACTTGTCAAGTAGACAATTCACGCCTTAACATAGGGTTATTGGGCTCCTTTTTCATCCATGAATAAAAAGACCAGCGCACTTGCTGCCTTCAGACCCTATTCATTATAGACTTCGACAAGAATTCAGGGGCCACCTTGAAGAATTCTACACTTATCTGAATCTGGCCCCTCCATACCATAGTATTGAAAAAGCGGTTCAATATTTTTCCAATACACTCAGAACAAGACCTGAGGAATTCTCTCAGGGACTGTTACAGGATGCGTCAAAAAAATGGGCCATGTTTCAGGAAATTTTCTTGGCCTCTGGCCTTCATAAAAAGCATCGAGGAATCATTCAACAATTAGCTCATTCTCATCATATGACTTTAGCTGATGCACCTGAATCGCGGCGCTTCCTTCAAAATTTTTCAACAAACTCCCAAGGATCCACTTCCAAGCAAACAACTCATCCATCACCTCAGGCAGTCCTCCCCCAGTGACCAATCATCAATATCCATTTAGTGAAAAAAGTATACATTTGTTTTGTTTCTGCAACACCTAGAAACAGAAATGCCTTTTTCCAACGACAAACACCGCCTTTCCATGAATCATCGCGTAGTATAAATTTTGCATAATGTAAATTATAAAAATTCCCAGATACTTTATGCGTCACCAACAAACACTCGAAACATCATCATTCTTATCTGGCATTGGTCTCCATTCTGGGAACCCGGCCTCAATTGCCATTCATCCAGCTCCGGTTAACTCCGGGGTGGTCTTCGTAAAGCATGTGGCTGATCAAATCCAGTCATGTCCAGCTAGCATTGCCTATTTAGGCCAAACTGATCATTGCACCACACTTCAAGTTGGTGATTTTGACATACAGACAGTTGAGCATGTGTTAAGTGCGCTGGCTGGTCTAGAAATCGATAACGCCTACGTGGAATTGCTTGGCAGTGAAATCCCTGCAGCAGACGGCAGCGCCATTCCATTTGTTGATATGGTTTACCAAAGTGGCGTTCTCACCCAGGAAGAACCGCGAAAATACCTTAAAATTATTCAACCAATTACCGTAGAAGATGGACACCGATCAATCACCGTTCATCCCTCGGCACTCCCCCAAATTACCTATTTCATTGATTTTCCGCATCCCCTTATACAACAACAAGAATATCATCATTTTTGCACGCCCCAGGATTATGGTAAAAATATTGCTGGAGCCCGTACATTCGCCTTTCGAAAGGAAGTCGAATTTTTATGGTCGCGAGGACTGGGGCTCGGTGGTTCACTACACAATACGGTCGTCTTTGCCGATTCGGGATTGGTCAATGATGATGCCTTACGCTTCCCGGACGAGTGTGTTCGACATAAAGTGCTGGACCTTATTGGCGATCTGTCATTATTAGGCATCCCCGTTATTGGTCATTTCTTCGCAAAATGCGCCGGGCACGCGCTCCATACTCAATTGGTCCAAGCCATCATGCATAATCCTGACAAGTGGATCATGTTAAATGCGGGAGAATCTGGAAAGGATGAAATCTTCAACGGACAATCCTCCTCCAATCCTACGATTCATCTACCTGAACTCCAACCTGCCTTTCACGCATCCTGACTCCTCTCTATCTTTCCCTACCCTGTGCCCTCATCTGTCATTGCGTTTGCTTTCCACCCATCAATAAGTAATTCTTTTCTCCATTGTCTTCACCCTCTACGCGTGGTAGCGTCTGGCATGACCATCAGACTTCAATTATTTGCCCCCCCCTATCGAACAAACTGCCTTACATTATTTTTCTTTATTTGCGTCTGCCTTTTCCCGTGGACGCCCGCCTTAAGCGCTACACCAATAGAAAATGATCCAAAAGGGTTTTACGGTAGCCTCTGGGGCCATTCGCTCCAAGATCGCGCAGATTTAAAAGAAATCGATTCCATAGATTCATTGCATATCTATACGATTAAACGGGGGGCACCACAGCTTGGATCCATTGAGTTGGAATCCGTCAAACTTTATACCTTGGATGGAAAGTACGCTCGGGCCCTCTTTCATTACCAGGGAGAAGCTATCCACAAAGCCATCTTACAGTACCTAAGAAATGAGTTTGGAAAAACAAACAACCCGTATGGATCCATGATCCGGGGATTAAGTCAACAGTACACCTGGCGCGGACCGGAAACCGAAATCACCCTTACCTATCATGGCTTTCGAGAGCGGGGAACTTTAACTGTCGAGGGTCGGATCTATGCTCCTTTGTTTCTTGACACACTTTCTGAGAATTCTTATTAATTAATAGCTGAATTTTTTGCGTGGGCACCAACCATAAACCACCAGAAATCGTGATAACCCTTCGCAGCCCTAGCATAGAGCTAATCTGTTCTTTCGGCTTACCTCTCCGCTCCGTATGACCATGTCAGCAACCTTTTGGCCCCAAACCCCTTATCAAGGAATCGCATAAATATTATTTCACGCCACAAAGGGACAAAAATAATTGATTTCAAGTCGAGAATTGGCTCTCCTTAATCCCTATATCAAGAACAATCGGTCAAAAAGAGCATTACATCACATACGACAAAAATGTCTGTTATCGCTTGCAAATACCACTGCATCTTCAGGAATTGCCTGCTTCATGAAACCAGGCAGTGATCTTTCCAAGCACAAATTTATGCCATACAGCTTGGCTCCAGTTGCGCCAAAAGTATCCATGCCGCCAACTTGCCTTTAATTTCTTGCTCATCGCCACATAATTGAGCCATCATGGCGACCACTTCCAGCTCGGCCAAACAGATCCAATCAGTATATTTATCCCGCACCAAATTCGAGATATGAATTGAGGAAAACAAGAAACCATTAAGAATAGAAATCACACCAGGGAGAAGAGGATTTTCCTATGTCCGGGCTTGCTCCCATACAGGGAACCCTGAAGAATACTAAGCTAATTCCTCGCTGACAGCCCCCTCACCGCTGTCCTTCGCAGCTTATCTTCCAGGCTTAGCCGTGGTAATCCAATTCATCTCTCTCACCGAGAATGGGACATTCACTCTTCATGGAATCCATGATTTCAACGGACTTCAAAATGCTATGCACAAATAAGGAGCCATGGATATGGCCTGCTATCGGCTGAGGAAAGGTCATTCGAATCTGTTTTCATACTTTTCCAAATATAGCTCCCATGCCTCCTGAGTCCTCTTCAGGGTTTGCTGGCCTCGTATGGTAATCCATCCTCTCTCCGGCAAAATTCTATCTCAAGCTCTTGACTCCTCCTGAAACAAGGTTCACTATAGGCCGGTTTTTTAATGTCATCCTAGCCGAGTACCAATAGGGACGCCATGTCCAACTACATTCGCTCGGATCTTCTCGCCCTCAATCCCCACCAAACGGTATCGATTCTGCGCGTTGGACAGGGCCACCATCAGGTCGTGATTGTAGATAACTTCTATCAATACCCTGATGAAATCCTGAAAGTTGCGTTGAGCCTCCCCTATAGCGACCGATTCGAAATCGTGGGGAATTTTCCTGGAGTTCGCGCCCGACTCAATTATGAGCACTGGAAACTTGTGGAATCTCTAAGCGCCCTTTGGGGATGCCCTCTTTTCCCATTTTTTTCTCCCCAACCAGTCGTCTTTCAAGGAATCAAAACTGACAACTACACGCTAAATATTGGGCAACGGCAACCTCACATTGATCAGGATATCACCGCCATGGTCTATTTGAATCCTGCAGATTCCTGTACGGGTGGAACCGGCTTATATCGCCACCGACCCACAGGGCTCGAACGCGTACCACCGGTACCTGACAGGACAATCCGACAACTTGCGAACCAACTGGAACTCAGTGACGAATTTTTCAACAGCCCGGAAGGATACGAAAACTTTCAAAATAGCATGATTTTTAATCCACTCTTCGCTTGTCGAGACAATAGGTATATCAACGACGGAAATGAATATTGGGAATTACTGAAACTTATCGAGATGCGTCCAAACCGATTGATGATGTTTGATGGACGGTGTTTTCATTCTCAGTATATCCAATCCGGCCACTACAACCAGGCTTTTCGGGTGAACCAAATTCTGTACCTCAGTCAAAAGAAAAAAGTGCTCTGATACTTTAAGACCTTGGCCTCCCCACAACGCTTCTTTCGTTTTAATTAGATTTCCTACTCTTCCCAGTCAAAGCCTGAACAACTCTCAGACCATCATAGAGTTCGTTGTCTACATCTGGCTTCCAGAGGAAGAGAGAAGATTCATCTCAACAAACAGTGGAAAAATGCCATGATCCGAAGGTGCATAGATTCAGGCCTTTGATGCTCTCTGGTCAGATCATTCCGGTCCTGCTCCTTGAAAGTGGGCTTCTTCTTCGTACCCTGTCATCACCAGAAGAAACAGGCAGGCAACGAGAAACATGATGCCTGCAAAAAACCAATAGTAGTCGGGGCCGGTCAACGCAACAGTCCCATCCGAATTTTGAATCCAAAAATTTACAAAGGCCGTAAATCCGTTCCCTAAGGACACGGACAGTAAAAACAAGCCCATCAGGAGCGATTTAAGTTTGAGCGGAGCCTGAGTATAGGAAAATTCGAGACAGGTAATAGACACCATGACCTCCGCCGCCGTAATGACTACGAAGGCCAATAACTGCCAGCCAATCGCCGGTTCCAGCCCCGACTCAATTTGTTGCTCAATATAGGCTGAGATCAGAAATGCCCCAACCGCCATAAAAAAGCCCATAGCCATTTTTCGCAAAGATGTGAGGAGTACCAATTTATTTAAAACCGGATAGACCACATAGGTAAACAAAGGAATAAACACCATGATCAAGACCGGATTCACTGCTTGAATTTGCGAAGGCAACCATTCAACACCCATCCAGACCCGATCCATATGTTGAGCTTGAAGGACCCACGCTGAAGAGGTTTGGTCATAGAGGGACCAAAAAAATGCGACAAACACATAAATACCCGCCAGCTTCCCAATCGCACCCCATGTCTGGGGACGGGAAAGCGCTTGTAATACTCCTGCGCGGTCAGGAGGAATATGGGCATAGTGGTTTCGGCCGGACCAAAAAATGATGGTCGCCACAAACATCAGGATGCCAGGCACTCCAAATGCCAGGCCAGGGCCAAAATGCTCTAACAGCCAGGGGGTGAGCATCACAGATCCAAATGCACCCACGTTGATGGCAAAGTAAAACCAGGCAAAGGCCTTGGATAAAAGATGTCCATTAGCCAAACCAAACTGATCCCCCAAATTAGCTGACACGCAGGGTTTAATTCCCCCGGAACCGATCGCAATTAAGGTCAATCCAACAAGCAGGCCGAATCGGGTGTGATCCAAAGCCAAAACGACATGACCACCACAATACACCAGAGAAAGAAGAATAATGGTTTTATATTTTCCCCAAAAAGCATCGGCCAAGATTGCTCCCAAAAAAGGGAAAAAGTAGACCCCCGAGGCAAAAAGATGAAAATAACTTTTCGCCTCTGCCTCGCCCATGGGATCCAAGCTTCCCTCTGCATTCAGCAACATCCCCGTCATAAACACCACCAGAATGGAACGCATCCCGTAGTAACTAAATCGCTCGGCGCCTTCATTGGCAACTAAATACATGACACCCGATGGCATGGAAGCCGTCGTCAATGGCTCGGTTCGAAATTCATGTTTTTTCATGAACAAACTTTCATCTGTAAGAAGTGGACAAGATCTGAAAATTGGTATAAATCCTATCCGGTGGGAATGCCTGTGTCAGTCCGACAAGCAAACTTCCTCCCCACCGGAATGTCATTGTATAATGTCCCCCTCTTTCCCGCCATTCCCAGGCATGATCCTCTTAGCAAGCCTTTCAACTCTACAGGTGTTGCTTCCCATGCTGGTACAGGCCGAGGAGTCCCCGGTTACGACGCTTGATACGATGATTGTCACAGGTTCCGCCCAACCCACCCAACCCCACCAATCAACTCAAAGCATTACAACCCTCAACGCTGAACAGATTGCCCCCCTTCAGCCCAACCGGGTGACCACCATCCTCCAACAAGTCCCAGGACTCCATACCGATGAGATGAGCGGGAGAAGTGGAACCAGCTCAGTGTATCTAAGGGGTGCCGATCCCAATTTCACCTTGATTATGCTGGATGGAGTCCCCATGAATGACTCAACAAACCAGCGAGGGGGATCGGTTGATCTTTCCACTATTCCCATCGATCGGATCGATCGAGTAGAAATTGTTCGGGGTCCTCTCTCGGCATTTTATGGCGCTGAAGCTATGGCAGGCGCAATCAATTTCATTACCAAATCTGCTTCCACGGGTCCCTCTTTTCGCCTCTTGGGCGAAGGCGGTCGATTCGATTATGTCAAAGGGCTTGTCCAAACCGGAGGATCACTTGGACCATTGTCCGCTAATCTCTCACTGTCACATACCCAAAATGGTGAGCAAATCGAGAAAGATTCCTTTTTGATGGACTCGGCTGGATGGAATTTTTCCCTACAGACAGATCCCAGCTTTGACATTCAACTAAACGGGCAATATACAGATTCAACGGTCCGGAGTTTTCCGGAAGGCAGTGGTGGCTCGGAATTGGCTTTGCTCCGGGAAACCGAACGACGAAAGACCCAAGAGTTCCTGACGGGTTTGTCCTCCTCTTTTCACACTCCTTCGGGTTGGCAGCAACAGATATTTCTAAGTGTCACCCGGAGACTTCAAGACGTGTCAAACCCTGGAATTCTTGCGACTCCAACGACCTTTGCCCTGCCTCCGGCGGACTTTGAAACCCTCTATACCAGGTTTCAAGCACGGATGACCACAACATGGACGATCAGCCCCAAATTGAAGGTTTCACTTGGTGAACAGCTGACGCATGAACGAGGAAAACGGAACGGGACGCAAGACTTGAGTTCCTTCGGGGGCTCATCTACCCAGCCGGATGACTTTGCCATCCAGCGAACACTCGGAGGAATCTTTGCCGAACTGACGTCCGTCTGGTGGCAGAAACTGACGCTTAACTCGGGCGTGCGAGCCGATATCTCACAAGGGTTTCAGCCGAAGATGAGCCCCAGAATTGGAGCGAAATATCAACTGGTGTCCTCAATCCAGATTCGTGGTGGCTACGGAAGGGGATTCAAACTACCCAGCTTATCCAGTTTAGGAGACCCTTTGATTGGGAATCCTTCCTTACAACCCGAAACTAGCGTCGGGTGGGATCTGGGCTTAGACTATCACACATTCAATGAGAGATTTACCGCAACGGTAGAATACTTTCACAACCGGTTCAGGAACCTTATTGACCTTGATCCCGACCTCCTCAATCAGGGAATTATTCGCCTAGCCAATCTTGACGAGGCAGAAACCCATGGTTGGAATATTTCCCTGTCCCTCACGCCAATCCCTGCTCTTACGTTCCAGTCGAGTCTCACCCACCTCACCACTCGAGTGACGGAAACGGGAGATCAATTAAGAAACCGCCCCAAATGGCGCGGATGGTTTGGGGTCACGATGACGCTTTCTTCGACCATCAATGTCAAAAGCCAAGTCACATGGGTCAGTTCCAGTTTTGATTTTCAAGTTCCAACCCAAACCACACGGGTAGGAGGATTTGCCAAGGCAGACATCACGGTCAATTACCATCCTTTAACGACATGGAGTTGCTATGCCGCCCTCGAAAATGTCACCAACTCCTCCTATGAACAGTTTGCCGGATTCCCAGCTCCGCCCTTGACCTTTCGTTTAGGGTTGGAATACCGACCGGAATTTTAAATTCAGTAATCATGTCTCATAAGGAGGCATGGATGACATCATCAACCAATTTTTCTCCATGAACCTATCAGAGAAACCTGCTTAAGCCAGGTCGTGTTTTGACCGAAAAAGGAAAGGACGTTGAAATGAGGCAGGCGAAGAGGGGATAAACATCGCCTCTTCCCTTACCTCTCACTAGGAATCTTTCATGCAACTCATACTTCCATTAGATCCGGTTCAGGACGAAGAGCGTCCCACGATTTTTGCGAGAATTAAAAGCTGCAAATCCTTGCCAATTCTGTCTCCACTGGCCTCGACCATTCTTAAAATGTGCCAAAATGAAGAAACACATGCTTCAGAATTGGCCACGCTCATAAGTCAGGACCCAGGAATGGCGGCTCAAATTTTATTTATGGCGAATTCGGGGTATTACGGTGGGTCTCGACACAAGGTGACCAGCATCGGACAGGCCGTGACATTGCTTGGATTTTCAACGATCGCTAATCTGGCTCTATCTTTTTGCTTTTATCGTTTAATTAAAGACATGAAAGAGGTCTCAACTTCCGGGATTGATCATGTAAAGTTTTGGCGGCGATCCATTCTGGCCAGTGTCGCAGCACGT
The DNA here is from genome assembly GCA_020632595.1 of Nitrospiraceae bacterium. Classification (NCBI taxonomy): domain Bacteria; kingdom Pseudomonadati; phylum Nitrospirota; class Nitrospiria; order Nitrospirales; family Nitrospiraceae; species Nitrospiraceae bacterium. Next base: position 47,305 of record JACKFF010000011.1, read on the forward strand.
GCCATTGGAACGCACTTCGCCTTTCCTGATGTAGAGCTCATGTTTCTTGGTGCCCTGCTTCAAGACATCGGACTATTGGCATTAAACGAGGTGGCGTCAAAAGAACTTACCTTACTCCAGGATCACAATCAGGACGATCATCCCAACTTACACCAATATGAACTTGAACACTTAGGAGTTGATCATTCACAGGTTGGAGCTTGGCTTGCCCAGCACTGGCAACTTCCTGAGGAGTTTCAGGTAGCCATTCTCTATAGCCATAACCCTGAATTATTTGAGACTCCGCTTGACTTTCAAGCCCTGGTGGATACTGTTGCGCTGTCCGGTATCATCGCCGACATCTGGATCAATCCCGATACCGAAGCGGCCATTGCCTCAGCCCGCAAGAATAGTCAGGGTCGCTTAACTGTGCAATCGGAAGATTGGGAACCGATTCTTGGGCACATGATGACGGGCATTCCACAAATTGCCAGTTTTTTTCACAGCCGGATTGGAAACTTTGAAGACATCACCCGCATTCATCAAGTAGCCTTACAACAGCTGAACTCCACTGACCCCCAATTATTCGCCTAACCAGAGCCAACTCCCGCCACTCTGAATCAGCCTTTCTTCCCTGCTCCGTCATGTTCAGTGGCCAGACACAACTGGTTCCGACCATTATCCTTTGCCCGATATAACGCACGATCTGCACGTTCAAGCCAGGAGAGCGCGGTTTCACCAGGAAGCAACTGCGCCACACCGATCGATGCCGTGACCGGAATGGTGACATCTTGGTAGGAAAATCCCTCTCCTCGAAGGGCATCCAGCAACCGTTCGCCCAGTCGCTGACTCAATTCCCCATCGGCTCCCTGAAGCAAGACACAAAATTCTTCTCCTCCATATCTTGCAATAAAATCAGTTTTTCTGGGGAATGTCGACACCAGACGTTTCGCCACCTGCTGTAGCACCACATCCCCAGCCGGATGGCCATAGGTATCGTTCACATGCTTAAAATGATCGACATCAACTATCAAAAGGCAGGCCGATGTCCCAGAAAAAAAACTCATACTGGCGGTTCGTTCTAATTGAAAATCCAATGCTCCACGGTTATACAGCTGGGTCAGAGCATCCAGGGTCATTTGTTTTCGCGCGCCTCCCAGTTCCTCCTCAACGAGACGCAATTTTTCTCCAAGATGTTCCAATCGTTGCTGCTGACGTTCTTTGCGTTCATCTACAAGGGCGCTGATACCTTCGACCACAGCCAATAAAGCCTGCTTCACATCCTGAAAGGAACCGCCCTCGGTTGCTGTGCGCAATTCAACAAGATGATTGGTCACCTTTTGATCGGTTTCCTGATCTTCCACAAACGCGCGCCCCATGATATTGGTAAATTCGCAAAGAACCGTTCGCATATCTTGAAGATTTCGGTTCACATAAGCTTTTTCCTGCTGCCGATGTCCATTAACAAATTGCGTGAGCGCCCCCCAATCACGGCGTGGGCTGGCCTCGCGTTTTTTGGAATCGCCGGCATCGAGCTGAGCGCCCACCAACACATGCCTCGCCCACCGTTCAAACTCCTTTTCTATATCCTCTTCCGACAGTTGATCGAGTTCAAATGCATGACGGCCGAGACAGCGCAAAACTCTGGCTAGGGATTCTAAGGCCTTGTCGGACTCTCCCGAGATGTCTGTGGCCCGAAATCCATTGGCAACAGGCTCTTTTTGTGTCCCATCCTCATGAGGATGATCTTTTTTTCCAATGGACCAAGATCCTAACATGGCCTTCCTTTTCTTCAATTCACTTCTGCCTCTGTCTGTGCCGATGACCATCCAGCGAATGCATGGGGAGAGTGGGGTAACGGTTTGCTTCCGTTATCGGCATTTCCTCTAGGTCTCTTGAGTCACTTTCTGTTATGCTCTTCACCAATAGCTCCAAAACGCCATGCCTCTATGACTTCCTTGATAGTCCATTCCATCGTTCATGTTCATTTTTTTGAGCCCGCGTGAATCAACGACACACGATCTCCAGCAGACAAAATTCCCATTTCAAACGATGGGTATCGTTACTTGACTCTCATGGGATTAAACGCCATCGCCTCTGCCTCGTTTCCGGGAATAAACTCCGGAGGGAAATCGTGAGGCATGCGAGGGTGACGATCCATGAAATCCTACTTCCGCCCTCCTGGACCTCCAGAGATGATCTCCCTCCTCAGGCCCTCCACTATGAACTGTCCCATTCCCTGTTTCGGGAATTGGACGTGTTTGGAACGAAAGAACCGCTCCTGGTCTGTGGTGTCCCCGAAATGTCACGAAAAGATCTCAGCCTGGCCCCCAACGGCTTGGAAGTCCTGTGCCCGATCGGAGACCCTGGGAACCTTGGAGCCTTACTTCGATGCTGTCGGGCCTTTGACGTGCAAACGGTGGTGTTGCTTCAGGAAGCCGTCCACCCCTTTCACCCGAAGGTCATTCGGGCCAGTAGCGGGGCGGTGTTTGTCCAGTCCTTGGAATGGGCAGGTTCCATCACCGACCTGGATACCCCGGAAACATTGCAATGGATTACCGCATTAGATTTACACGGGACGAATATGTCCACAGTGCAATGGTCTAAACATGTTCGACTCCTTATTGGAGAAGAAGGCGTCGGCATTCCACCCTTTCAATTTTTGGAGCGCCTGTGTATTCCTCAAATCCATCCCTCGATTCCATTAAATGCGACAGTCGCAGGCAGCATCGCCCTCTATGCGTATCGCCAACAGCACTTAGAGGCGTAACCAATTGCGATCCGATCAACGACGAAACACTCCGTAGCCAGTGGTAGCATCACGCAACCGGAACAATACCCACACATTTTATGGACATGCCACAGCCGCCTCAGGATCAGGGTCTCACGATGATTCAACCCGGTAGATATCGTCACTACAAAGGGAAAGAATACCAGGTGATTGGCGTCGCCAAACATTCCGAAACAGAAGAAGATCTCGTGGTTTACCGGGCACTCTATGGCGAATTCGGCCTTTGGGTCAGACCGGCAAAAATGTTTAGGGAAAAAATTGAAATAGAGGGAAAACTCGTCTTCAGATTTGAATGGATTGACGGTGTTAACCCCGAAACAGACCCCACGACCATCAAACCATGAGGAGTGTGCACGGAATTCGTCGAATCTGACAGGCTGCCTTGCCATGTTGATTGCCAGCCCGGCCGGACAGCTCATCGTTGATTCCGCTTCGAAGGCTCCTGAGAATTTCCCCGAACAAAGACCGTGCCTGGCATGCACCTTGTTTCAAAAACTATCTGGAAAATGCTCCATCGACACTCACAACCGTTCTACCAACACAGCACGCGTTTGTTCTTCCCGATAGGCATCCAACCGTTTGGAGAGCGAAGCATCGGCCAGGGCTAAAATCGCAGCAGCCAACAACGCTGCATTCACGGCTCCGGCGCCCCCTATGGCCAAAGTTCCGACAGGAATACCTTTGGGCATTTGCACAATGGACAAGAGGGAATCGAGGCCTTGCAGAGATTTTGATTGCAGGGGGACTCCCAACACCGGCAATTGAGTTTTGGCTGCAATGACCCCGGCTAAATGGGCCGCCCCTCCGGCTCCAACAATAAACACCTGCACTCCACCTGCTTCCGCTTCGCGAATATACTCCCCCAACGCATCTGAGGCCCTGTGCGCAGAAAGGACGTGACTCTCATGGGCTATATCCAGCTTAGTCAGCATCTCGCCGGCTAATCGCATCGTGTCCCAATCCGATTTGCTGCCCATAAGGATTGCGACCCGAAATGATGACTCAGCCATAACCTCTTGTCCTCCTTCTTACGTTATCCATGTGTAGATGGTGAGGGATGGGCGACAAATCCATGGTTCTATTAAACCGGCTTACGATAGCGCATCTTGACCTAAGTTGACCACATATCAGGAACTGTCTTACACTAAACTCCCGCTGTTTTTTGTAAGAATTTTCTTGAGGAGCCAGCTAATTTTCTCGGGGGATTTTATAGACCGGAGAAATATATTATTCACCTCATTCATAATGGGAGAGAAAGATTATGGCAATACGTCTGGGAGATGAAGCACCAAATTTTACAGCCGAAACAACCCAAGGCACTGTGAATTTCCATGAATGGCTCGGTGACGGATGGGGCATCCTCTTTTCACACCCTAAAGATTTCACCCCCGTGTGCACCACGGAATTGGGAACCATGGCGAACATGACGGAAGAGTTTAAAAAACGAAATGTGAAAGTATTGGCTATCAGCGTGGATCCGCTCGACTCCCATAAAGGTTGGATCAAAGACATTAATGAAACTCAACACTGCACGGTGGGTTATCCCATTATTGCCGACCCCGAAAAAAAGGTCGCAACCCTCTATGATATGATTCATCCCAATGCCCTCGATAATATGACCGTTCGCTCGGTGTTCGTGATCGGACCGGATAAAAAGGTCAAATTAACCCTCACCTATCCCGCTTCAACTGGCAGGAATTTCAACGAAATTCTTCGTGTAATTGACTCACTGCAATTAACAGCCAAACATAAAGTTGCCACACCGGCAAACTGGAAAGACGGAGAGGATTGTATTATCACGCCAGCCGTGACGGATGCAGAAATACCCGCATTGTTTCCGAAAGGTCACCGCGCGGTGAAACCCTATCTTCGCTACACCCCCCAACCCAACCGCTAGAGCATCTGCATAAAGTATAGGCAGCGCCGCACATATGTGGCGCTGCCCGTGAGGCATCCAATCGTTGTCTCCGCATTCCCTCGCAGTTACAGATGTATGCAAGTTCTCAGATGGCTTCTATGGCCCTTACCCATTGACCACAATTCATTCACGGATTAAAGGGGATACCTTCACCATCGCAAGTGTTTCCGGAACACACAAAGTCAGACGAACAAGTGCATGCATTCTGCACGCGGGGGAGGCCACTGGCAGACAAATGAATATCCCCAGGACTCCCTTCCGTCCAACCCTTCTGAGAAGACGCTACCAAAAGAAAAACCGCCAACTGTGGGCCATCAAGTGAAAAGTTGAAAAGGGATAAAAACAAATTGCAGGGAAAGATCAGTCAAGATTGATGGGTCTCAAATAGGGCCACATCCAACTCATAAGTACGTTGACAGGATCCACATTTGAATTCTACCAAAGACTGTTCGATATGGACCATGCTGACCCGAACCTCGTGAGGATGACTCTGGACACATCCTTGAAGCAGAAATAGTTCATGATTAGCGGGTTCCGTACTTGCTTCTGTGCACACGGGGACCTGCGGAAGCGTTAAACGATGGCGCATCCGACAATTCGTACAGAGCACCCCGACAATCTGCGGGGGAGAAACAAGCTTAACATTCAGACAGAGCGGATGTACGGCGAAACATTGCTGAAGAAACGCTCCGCTTTTATGCACACTCATACGATTAAACCCATCAGTCGCCTTGTGTAAAAAATCCCATCACCATCGCGAGGATCTCTTGCTGACTTCTGTGAAATGAACCATGCCTAACCGGAAAGTCCACGCTGAAAAGGATCGGGGGGTTTGGGAATTTGGCAGAGGTCCCGCTCCCAATGACGCAAAATCCCTTCTTTGTCAAAGGTCAAAACATACATAAAACAGAAGACTTTTTCACGTGGGCCACCTTGAGGCCCACCCATCAGGCTTCCGGCCTGCTTACCCAAGGCTTTGACTCCGGACGGATCCAATTCACTTTCCGACATGGCAAACCTGTACGTCCAAGTGGTCTTGTCAGAAAGCAATGGATCTTTAACGATATGAGGTTTTCCCAGCTTCCCTTTGATATCCGATTGGGTTAAGACCCCCACGCCATCGTCGAAATAGCTATCACGCCAGTGAGAACAGGCTGTGAGTTCGAGACAGAGCATAAGGACTACCCATGGAATAAATCGGCTCACAACAAGACGATGAGGCATCGCACCACCGGATGAGTCAGTCATCCCCCTTGCCTTGTGAACCCACAAAACAGGCCGTCACTAATGCAAACACTTGTGCGACTAAGCCCGTCGCGATCATCCCTAACGCGGTCGGAAGCATGGGAGAGCCAGGATGTTCCAATCCATGAATACCCAGCATAAATCCTACCGCGACACACAGGATCCCAATGACTCTGGCAATCATGACCGAACGACGTTTCCCCGTCGAGGGGGAAACAAAAGAGGGCCTCTCTGAGGAAGACGGAATATTGACAGGTTCTCTTGGCATCCTTATTCCATCAGGATTTGGTCAGTTTTCTGTAACGTATTTGATGGGGACGTTCTGCGGCCTTCCCCAATCGCTTTTTCCGATTTGCTTCATATTCACTGTAATTACCTTCATACCAACTCACCTGGCTGTTCCCTTCAAAGGCTAATATATGGGTGGCTACGCGATCCAGAAACCATCGGTCATGACTGCTGATCACCGCACAACCTCCAAAATGATTCAATCCCTCCTCTAAAGCCCGCAGAGTATTGACATCCAGATCGTTCGTCGGCTCATCCAGCAATAACAGGTTCGCACCCTCTTTCAGCGTGCGGGCTAAATGCACCCGATTGCGTTCTCCACCTGATAAATCCTTCACCATTTTTTGTTGATCAGATCCTGAAAAATTAAACCGGGACACATACCCGCGCGAATTTACTTCCATCTTTCCTAATGTGACGGTTTCTTTTCCATCAGAAATACATTCCCAAACATTCAAATGACCATCAATCTCGCGATTCTGATCCACATAGCCCAGGACAACGGTCTCCCCCAAAGTTAGAGTCCCGGTATCCGGCTTGACCAACCCGGCAATAATTTTAAACAGGGTGGACTTTCCCGCCCCATTTGGCCCAACCACACCAACGATGCCGCCTTTGGGCAAAGAAAACGAGAGATTATCAAACAGCAGGGAATCCCCATAGCTCTTCGAGAGATTGGTGGCTTCCACCACGACATCACCAAGCCGCGGGCCAGAAGGAATATAAATCTCCAAATCGTCAGTCTGTTGACTCTGCTCCTCACTCACTAATTGTTCATATTTCGTTACACGGGCTTTCCCCTTAGCCTGGCGGCCTTTGGGAGACATACGAATCCATTCCAGTTCCCGTTCCAACGTTTTTTGGCGTTTCGACTCGGATTTTTCTTCCTGCGCCAGTCTCGCCTGCTTCTGCTCCAACCAGGAAGAATAATTGCCCTGGAATGGAATCCCTTGCCCCCGGTCCAACTCCAGGATCCACCCAGCCACATTGTCTAAAAAATACCGGTCATGGGTCACTGCAATCACGGTGCCCTTATATTCCTGAAGGTGTTGCTCCAACCACCCTACCGTTTCGGCATCTAGATGGTTTGTGGGCTCATCAAGCAGCAGGATGTCGGGTTCCTGGATCAGCAACCGGCACAAAGCCACCCTCCGACGTTCGCCTCCGGACAAGTGGTCAACTTTGGTATCCGGTGGAGGACAGCGAAGGGCATCCATGGCGATTTCCAACTGATGCTCCAACTCCCACCCATTGACCGCTTCGATTTGCTCTTGCAGCCTGCCCTGCCGTTCGAGCAACTTCTCCATCTCTTCGGGACTCACATCTCCGGAAAAAGCCTGACTGATCTCTTCGTAATCTCGAAGCAATTTGGCAACCTCCGCCCGCCCTTCTTCAACGACTTCTTTCACCGTTTTCCCAGGTTCCAAATAGGGCTCCTGTTCAAACAGTCCTATGGAATACCCCTTCGAGAAGGTAATGTTCCCGATATAGTTGGTATCCACGCCGGCAATAATTCTGAGAAGGGTACTCTTTCCCGACCCGTTCAATCCCAATACCCCGATTTTTGCCCCGTAAAAAAATGACAGGTAGATATCTTTCAAGACCTGCTTTTTCGGGGGATGGATGCGGCCCACACCCACCAAAGAAAATATAATTTGTCGATCATTCGTACTCATGCCGTTCGCTCCAATCAGTTTTCATACAATTCAAGATTTGTCAGGGTTGCAAGAAGACACATGCAGACGCCAACCTTACCAAAGGAATACGAAGATTCACAATGCAGGGCCGCAAACGGGCCCCTTTCCTTCAAAATGTGACTGGGATATGCTGCCCATATAGAAAAGGATCCATCATGGAAACACACCATTGAATTACAGGCGAGACAGAGTATGATAAAGAAAAGCCCGCACAACCCAGCTTTTTCGGATCGTGAAACACGCTCAAGTCTCTCGCTCAACATCTTGTCCTTCTAAATTCAAATCTACCACCTTGCCTAACAACATCAAATACTGTGCTCAATGTGGAAGCCTAGTTGAAGAAAAAATTCCTTCGGGTGAAACCCTCTTCAGAGCCGTATGTCCATCCTGCCATACCATTCACTATGAAAACCCCAAAATCGTGGCGGGCAGCATTCCCGAATGGGAAGACAAAATTCTCTTATGCCGGCGGGCTATCGAGCCTCGCTTAGGGCTCTGGACCTTTCCAGCTGGATTTATGGAATTAGGCGAGAGCACCGAAGAGGCGGCAACCCGGGAAACTCTGGAAGAAGCACACGCGGAAATCAGGATTCATAGCCTATTTGGGATATTTAGCCTTCCACATGTCTCTCAGGTCTATGTGGTCTACCGGGCCCATCTTCAAAATCTGAACTTTAAACCCGGCCCGGAAAGCCTGGAGGTCCAACTGATCTCCCTAGCCGACATCCCCTGGAAGGATCTGGCCTTCCCTGTCATCCATGAATCCTTAACTCGATACGTCATGGATATCCAAACCTCCACCTCTCAAACCCATTCTTCCGTCGTTCCCACCCAAAAACCTCCGTCCTTTTATTCATCCTAACCGTTGACCGACAATGAAGTGCTCAAGTCAAAATGAATAGTGCAAAACAAAAGGTGGGAATGATGTTGCCTTAGCTGAATGCCATTGAGGTGCACGGCTTTTCGTTCATGCCTGCTTTTGCATTCCTATTTCCAACAATCAATTCGACCACAGAGCGTGCCAAAGGGTTAGCATCAAAACAAATCTCCTGTTCCAGGAGGAAAATGGGGCAGTGGGGACCAGCGAAAATGTGACAGGGGGTCAATGCCTTGACTGTTCCAATGCTAATAGAGCGGTTTTGATGGGCAGTCCCCCGCCATAGCCGACCAGTTTTCCATTAGATCCGATCACCCGATGACACGGCACGATAATAGAGACGGGATTTTGGCCATTGGCGGCTCCCACGGCTCGTGAGGCCTTCGGGCTGCCGACCTGTTGAGCAATTTCCCCATACGACACCGTTCGGCCATAGGGAATACGTTGCAGGGCCTTCCAGACATGACGCTGAAAGGGGGTCCCTTGAAGATTCAATGTGAGCTGAAACCGTGTCCGGGAACCGTCAAAGTATTCCTCCAGTTGCTCAAGCACCGCGCGAAACGGCTGGCGCGAATGTGTCCATGACGGCTGGATGTCCAAAGGGTGGGCTCCATCTTGAAACTGCAGGGCCTGTAACCCATCTGGGTTTCCCACCAGGAGAAGGCGGCCAACCGGGCTGGGACTAATCCAGTAAAAAATCCCGGAATCCTTTGAGGCTTTTGGGGGCGCTGGTGGCTTCATCATTCTGATCCACGCGATTATGGCAGGTGAAATCGCCCAGGGTCTGGCCGAAATTGAAGATGGACAGGCTACGCAACATTTTCCTATGATCGAACCATGTCCATTCAGCAACATTTAAGTCATTGGTGTCAAACCAGAGGACTCTCTCTGGCCGACCTGAGTCACCAAACGGGCGTAGCCCTGACGCAATTACAGGATTTTCAAAAAGGAAACTGGGACCCGCCGTTGTCCACAATGGCGTTAATTGCCCAATCTTTGAATGTGCCTGAGTCCTGGCTCCATCATGATCCCCGGACTCTTCTGCGATTATGGAATGACTCTGACGAAGAGAATCCTGAACTGCCGGACACCTCTTCCCCCGATCCCCTCTTTCAACGCATTATCCAAACCAGCCGTGATTACCAAGACCTCTTCGTCTTGCTCACGAGCCTGCTGCACCACGGTGATCCCAAGTTAATTCGCGCGGCTCAGGTTAACCTCCAAAGCCTTTTCAAGCAGGTGCGCCCCACCACTGTTCCCTGGGGTTCGAGGCCTCCAGGGCACTTCGAACCTCCCAGCGATTAACCACCCGAACACCTCTTACCCAAAGCTTGAGTGGAACCAAAGAAAGAAATGGCTGTTATGAAAATGGTGCGGGGACGGGAGAAGAACTAACGTAACCGACCAAAGCCCTTTGCACAGTTTGGAGAAGCTCATCAACCGTAAAGGGTTTTTGCAGGGTGCAGATCGGCTGAAATATTTGGTGAGGGCCCTTCATCGTTCCACCAGATGCAGGAATATCTCCCGTCAACGTGATCATCGGAACACTGGAAGAAGATTGTTCAGAAACAGGGACAGGCAATACTTCGTCTTCTCGGTCTTCCATCGCCAGGACGTCCATAATAATCAAGGACGCTTGAAAATTTTCATGATTTTGGAGGCCTTCCTGACAGGACCCTGCGGTCATGACCGTATACCCGGCCGTTTCCAAAGAAAGAGAAACGGATTCCCTCACCTGAATATCATCATCAATCAGCAAAATTCGATTCATGAGTTACCCAAAATTTCTTCACAAACAAAAATGAGCGTGACATTGAAAAGGACGTAATCTCCTCCATCATACGAAACGAGCAATTTATGTTCCTTGCCACCTGTTTTGACCTATAAGAATTTTTCATTTTTAAAACAAATACTTACAAAAACCAACAGAAATAATTTAGTGCCGGACATGAAGGAGAAAACCTGCAATATGCAGGGATTTTCATTCACTGGTATCCCCATAATACCCCTAATTAACGAACCTCAAGACCACCGGACTGGTCCTGGAGCCACTCAAACCACTCACGAAAAATTCTTAAAATTTGTGTATATGGGCATCAAGTCTGCGACTGTTCCTCCATAGCCAGAATAGTTGAAAACCTAAGCCGGTAAGCATCGCGGCTAAGCCCACATATAATCCGGTCACTTGCCCATACAGAACGCCGGCCAATAAAAAGATGGAACTTCCTAACAGATACAAACACACGGCTTGAGTAATAACAGAAGTCATCTTACGATGAACGAACTGGCCTTGAAAAAAACTTTCCCATGGACTCAATGCGGGAAAAATGACCATGAGCCAGAGCGCTGTGGAAGCCAGCACGGTCAGCTCAGGAGTCAAAGCCGCGCCCCATTCAAACCAGAGAGCAGAGAGAGGAGTGGCAGCAATCATAAAAAGGATCCCGCTCGTACAGATGGAAACCATCGTCACAAATTTCTTCAATGGAACGAGAAAATGCGGTCGGTCATAGAGGGCGACCACCACCTCCTGCATCGCCAATCCTCCACTCCGAAACACAAACGAGAGCCCGCCTAGCACCGGCCAGACCGCCAGGGACTCTACAGCGTTTGGCATCCGACTGATGGCCGCACTGACAATCGGTAAATTCCCAAGAGAAATGAGTGGCGTAAATGCGAGAGGCCAATAAAAAACACGTAATTGATTCAGTGTGAGAGGCGATGGATGCACAGGACTCATTTTAAGATTGGTAAGAATCGGTCGCACGAAAAACAAAATAAAGCCAGCCTCGACCATTGCCCCGGAAGACATCGCAACCGTCGCCACGACAATCCCCGGCAAACTCTGCAGAACTAATCCGCAAAGTAAGACCGCACTGCTTACGAATAAACGGACCAGGGTTCCCAGCCCAATCAGGCGGGTCTGGCCTGCCCGAATCACCACTCCCTGTAAAAATCTTCTCACCGCAATCGAGAGCGTCCATGGCGTCATGCATTGAAGACCGATTCTGGCCGGTTCCACAATAATATCAGGAACACCTAACATCCCTTGTACGATCATCCCGTACACCGGCGTAAAGGCCACGACGATATGAACGACGGTAAGAAGACTTCCCAAAACGACAATAAAATTTCGAATAAGCCGGTAAGCCAGCCAATCCTTACATAAGGCGGTAGACGCAACCAGAATCATTATCACGGGTGCCTCGATCAACAATGAGAGAGGAAAAACCACTCCCCCATAGGCTGCCAAATGGACCTCAGGGTCGGCCAGGCGGGAAACTGTGGCAGTGACCAGTGGAAACTCCAAACCCATGAGCATCCAACTGGCGGCCAAGGGCCACCACATGCGGAAAATCGTGAGGAACGGAGAAGGAGAGGCAGGTAGGGCCTGCGTGTTAGCAGTCACGAAAGGACAAGCGGATCAAAAGGGACCCATATACACACTGTCCAAAATGGACAGGAAACCTGAGGGGAGGCAAAAGGTCAACAGGTTCATTGGCAAATGGATAGGGCTACATATTCGGGGAAAGTAAAGTACGGCGTCATTCACGAAAGGGAATCGCCCTTTCGTGATGAGCCTACCTTATCATGAACGCGAGGGGTTCCGCCAAAAGGTCAGAACTTGAGTTAGAAAGTAGTTTTAGGACCATTCGGGCCATTCGTGAAGGAGCCGGAGGTGTGTGGAGTCCCGTGGGCAGCAAATTCCTGGTCTTCAGATTTTCCCGCCATGGTCGAATCGGTTTCCACCGCAAAACGCCCCCCATGGCTTCCCTGCTGGCTGCCCTCTTCCGGGTTGGCTTCCTGGGGATCTCCCTGCTCAACACAAGACGGCTTCCATGCCGACACTTCGATTTCACACGCTTCTCCGGGATAGAAACGAAGTGAATCCCAATGTGTCACCCAACTCTTCACATATTTCCGCATACTGGTTCCTGGGATAATTTGGGCCGGATCATTTGCCGCATTTTCCCACATATGCCACCCATGCCCTTTCAGGTGAAGCGATCGAATCGTCTGATAGGATTCTTGAATAATATCGTTCGGTGGCTGTCCAAGAGGAATGCGTTGGGACTCCAATAAGCTCATGCCTTTCTCTGCTTTGTCGGCCAACATCCGTTCGGCCTCCGTATTCTTGGCTCGAAGTTTCTCCAAAAGTTTGACCTTGTCACCCTTTTTCTCTAGAACCTCTTCCCGAAAATCAGTGGTTAATGCCAGCACAGCACCCAATCCGGGCAGAGGAGGACCACCATCCAAATTCATAAGGCGTGCCACTTCAGCATAGGATTTCGCGCGCTGATTCACCGAATATCGGCCAATCAGTTCGGCTTCATCGATCAAGAGTATCCACCCGGCATATCCCGCAGCTTGCATCAGTCGAGCCGCAAAGTGAAAGCGCTGAAGCGCCAATTCTGCGGCCGATATTTTTCCAAACGCATACCGCTCTCCAAATCCGGCTTCTTGCAGGTACTTTTTTAAATCCCCTACCCCGATGGGGTCTCCCGTCCAAAATCGCGTCATCCGGTGGCCCAACTCCATATCAGAGCTTAATCGTTCATACAGCATCAACGTCGCGGCAAACCTGGGATCAATCTGACTTTCCGGATTATTCACCCATGTCACAAGATCCTTATAGCGGGGTGCCCAGACATCACATTGACCCGCAATTTCCGCAAACACTTCCCCTCGTTTGTCGGGGATCACCGCAGCTTCGATCGCAGAATAATACAAACGAACAGGGTGGTACAGAGGCGTCTCCTTACTGATCACAATCCGGCTGCAGATGAAATTGGCATCCAGCGCCAGGTTTTGGAGATACTCCAGGATATGGGATTTTCCACTGCCGAACGCGCCCTCGATCACCATCCCACGGGGGCACGGACCCGTCGTAATGTTTTGCTGTGTGGCTTCCAATAACCGCCGAAAGCGTCCTTCCGCCTCTGGCTGGAGGCATCCAAGCGTTGTCACCACATGCCGGTTCGGCACCCCCGCCCGAAGACCTTCAATGACACGACGGGCTTCTCCATCAGGCACCATTCTCCTCGGCGTGTTGGTGGAAATCGCATGCTCTCCCTCAGAAACCGGCTGATGATGATCTTGAATCCTGACCAAGGATGACAATGGATTCTGACGGTGCTTCGGACGAACGTCATCCCATACTCGCAATTTCAAAGCCTCATACCGATCCACGCCACGGCGGGAATCGGTCAGGAACTCCTGCGGAGCCAGGACTACCATCAGCAAGCCTTCCATCTCATCAGCCGAATCAATAAATTGACGAAGCAATTCATACAAATCTATGGTGGCTGATGGAGAAAATGACAGAGAGCCATCATTCGGCAGGACATCCTTTTTCATAAGATACCGAGAGATGTCAAGTGAGAGAATGAGGCCTCCCTGTCCGGTTAATCGAAGCCAGCGAGTTAAAGAAGACAGCATGTACCGTGCATTATGACGCGAGATTTTTTGGTAAATGAGCGCCTTTTTGACTCCACTCACAAGTCGAAGGTCTCCACATAACCACTCTTTCACCGCTGTGGCCAGGACACGATCGGAATCGCCGGCATCCAACTGAGCCATACACAGCCGGATCATCGCCATGCGAAATTCACGGCACAGGCCCGAATCGCCTTCAATGGCTTTTTCCATCCATGTTTGAATATCCCGGCGTAGCATGGGCTCCTTGCGTTCATTCACTATCGCAACCTGCCGCAACGAGAATTCTTGTCGGTCTGAAGGAATTTGATGTCCATGCTCTTCGAGCAACCTTTGGAGGAACCGATAGGCGAGTTCATCCCAATCTATTTGTTTGGCAATTTTCTGAAATAGTCGCTCGATCATGTGGGCTTTTGTGAATCGCGCATCGACTTTTGCCAGGACATATCCTTCACGTTTGGCCAGTCCCTCTAATTCCTGTTGGCAGACTTTCAATACGTCCTCACCCGGAAACACGGCAAACTTGACCGCTCCACCCCCTTCACGGACAAAACTCCCAAGATATTCATCGTGAAGAATGCCCAGCCATTCGCCGAGAGCCAGATTAAATCGTGGACTCTCCTCGGCGGGAGTATGGTTTCTGGACGAGGGTTTCGTATCCGGCTGACGGTGTTGCACAGATTCCGACTTGTCCCGACGTGAGTCAGTGAGCAAAGAAAGGGAGGAAGGAAGACCTTCTTCTGTTCTCACGGACTGTAAGCGATTTAAGGCCTCAATTAATTTACTCATCGTGCGGTTCCTTCCCCCATGTACATGCCAAAATTTTCAGACTTCTCCCACTCCACACTTGAATCAATGACCATGTCCACACTCTGACGGGCTCCCGTAACCGTGAACCTCTTACACAGGAAAATGCACACTCATTTGACAGGCACGTTTATATAATTGATTGGCTCGCGCTTCACATATGTCATCATCCTGTAGATGAAATAACGTCCGTCCGATTTCATGAAACGGCACGCCGAGATCCACGGCATCCAGCACGCGGAGATACATCGGCCATTCATCACGACATTTACGCCGTTCGAGATTTCGACCGACTTGATGCTTCTGCCATTCCAGAAGATCTGCCTTCACTTTTTCTATTTGGCCCGACAACGGCTTTTTTAGATCAAACACGGCCGCCATTCGCCATTCCGACAAACACAAGGTGACCTCCTCACCTCCCCCCAGCCAATCCGGTCCCTGTCCGAAATAGATCCGGCCGTAATTCGAATCAAATGACAACATCCAGGGTTTGGCAATGGATGGATTTGGAAGGCCATTGAGATGGTATTTTTCTAATGAATTCGGCATTCGAGCTTTAAATGCGGGATGATCCGGAGTAAATACTTTTTTGCGATACCGGGTGGGATATTGAGGATCTTTGGCACAGGACAGATCAAAATCGTAGGTTTGCAGGTAATGTTGTTCCCAATCCTTCCGGTAATCTGCACGCCGACGGAGAAATTCCCACCGCCAAAATGTATCGTTTAAACTCTGGGCGCAGGGATAGGTCTCCTCACGTTGCCAGTTGGGAACGGTCTCTACCACTCGTGGATAGCGGTGTAATTCCTTGGGCGGTCGTTTACTGCTCGACATGTCGCCGGACCTCCTGTTCGGGAGTATTCACTCGTCGATCGCCGGATATGAGTGTGGTGCCGGGTCCGAAGAAAGTCCAGGACAGCCAGTCCCGGCTTACCCGACATTCCAGCAGTCAACCTCAAACCCGCAAGCACTCAGGAATACTGATAACCCGGTCAAAAAAAAGAATGGTGTTGGTTCTTAACTACAAAACGCGAACAAAAGAGGCAGGTGTCGGGAGATGAGCTGAGAGATCTTTACTCATGATGAGGATAACAGGTTTTACGCCTTGACCAAGACACTCCATGGACCCATCCAAACCAGGAAAGCACCGTTACGCAACAAGCGAGAGCAACCATGGCCAAGACAAAACAGATTTTCCCAAACATGTCGAAGACCCCCAGGATAGCGGTTCTTCATTCCTGCCTCTACTCTCTGTATCGGCAGGGTTTTTACAGGTCTTTACTCGATGCCTAAAAAAACATACCCTTTCTTTAAAGAAAATAACTCCAAAATTTCTACAAAACAATATGCAGGACTTTCTTCCCCGAACATTTCATCTTTTTTTATTAAAAAAACAAGGGTTTATAGAAAATTTTCTATTGCGAAATGCCTCCGGCGGCGATTTCAGGTCCGCAACACTCATCAGAGTTCATATGTATGGTCCGGCCAAGGCTTTGAGCAGAACCGTATGCCATTGAAACGGACAGGAATGAAAAACTTATAAAGTACAGAGTCCAATTGCTTGGCCCACCATCGGATCATCTAATGGGATGGGATCAGAGAACCGGCCCCCCCCAATGGAGCCATTTCTCGTAAAGAACCAACCATGATGGCAAAGAGGGAGTCAGAACTTATAAGTGTCGTACGACAAGGACCAACAGATAGCACGGATTCCTCGGCAACTGTCGATTCAACAAAACAAAGAATTATGCCTGACTTTAAGAGATTGGGGGCCGGAGCAGGACCTTCTCCTCCGGCGCGAACCAGCGTCATCCTGTTCCATAAGCCCAAAGGGTATCTGGTGACTCGAAATGATGAGAGGGAGAGAAAGACAGTCTATCATCTCCTACCGCCTTTCTTAATGCAGGAAGGCTGGGTACCAATCGGCCGATTGGACAAAGACTCCCGAGGCCTTTTGCTCTTGACTCAAGATGGACAATTGGTTGACCGGCTCACCGCGCCGGGCGGATGCGAAAAAACCTATGAGGTTGAGATCCGGGGAAGAATTTCAGACGATGACTTATCCCGCGTGTTACAGGGAGTTCCCACTTCCATCGGAATATTAAAAGTGCACAGGGTTATAAAAAAAAGAGAAGTCGGACCTAAAACGCAGCTGGAGGTCGTCTTACAGGAAGGGAAAAACCGGCATCTCCGTCGAATCTTTCATGCCCTGAAAGATCCAAAATTTCACACGCCGCTCAAAGTTCTCGATCTCAAACGCGTACAAATCGGGCCTTTGACCCTGGATATCCCCGCAGGGACATGGAGATTTTCAACACCAGACGAGGAGATGCAATTGTTGGCTATTTCCAACATAGCAAGACATCGGGGTTGAACCCCTTGGTGAAAGAGTTCTCACTTCTTTTCAATTTTCGCCCATGTATCTCGAAGAGGTACCGTCCGGTTAAACACCAAACGATCCTGAGTAGAATCCGGATCAAGACAAAAATATCCCTGCCGCTCAAATTGAAACCGACTACCTGATGGCGCTCCGCTGAGACCGGGTTCGACCTGGCAATCAGACAACACGGTCAAGGAATGTGGATTGAGCAGATGGTGCAGGTCCTGAGGATCACTCCCCGAACCTGGATTCGGTTCAGTCATCAAGGCCTCATACAGTCTTACTTCGGCAGGAAGGGCATGCTGAGCAGAGACCCAGTGGAGAGTCCCTTTCACCTTTCGACTCGATTGGCTCCCGCCACTTTTCGTTTCAGGATCGAAAGTACATCGTAAAGCCGTCACTTTTCCGGTTTCGGGATCTTTCTCGACACCGACACAGCGAATAATATAGGCGTAGCGCAGACGTACTTCCTGTCCTGGAGATAAGCGAAAAAACTTTTTCGGTGGATCTTCGCGGAAATCATCTTGTTCAATAAATAGCTCACGAGAAAAAGGGATTTCCCGTTTGCCTTGAGTGAGATCCTCAGGATTATTGATCGCCTCTAAGACCTCAACCTGCCCATCCGGATAATTCTCAATAATGACTTTCAGCGGATGTAATACCGCCATCACCCGTGGAGCCGACCGGTTCAGATCTTCCCGAATAGCATGCTCCAACAAGGCCATTTCAATCACACTGTCACGTTTCGCCACTCCCACCCGCTCACAAAAATTGCGAATCGCTTCAGGCGTATAACCTCGACGCCGCAGCCCTTTCAAGGTGGGCAACCGGGGATCTCCCCACCCGTTCACATGCTTCTCCTCCACCAACTGGTGAAGCTTGCGTTTACTCATCACCGTATGCCCGAGATTCAAACGGGCAAATTCTATCTGCTGGGGATAACTCGAGACCTCACACACCCGGAGCAACCAATCATATAAGGGACGGTGATCCTCAAACTCCAGGGTACACAACGAATGCGTAATGCCCTCTAACGAATCGGAAAGAGGATGCGCAAAATCATAGGTGGGATAGAGGCACCAGTCATCCCCGGTCCGATAGTGCGAGGCATGTCGGATACGATACAAAGCTGGATCTCGCAGATTAATATTCGGCGAGGCCATATCTATTTTGGCACGCAACACATGGGCCCCGTCCTCAAATTCTCCGGACCGCATTCGGGTAAATAAGGCCAAATTTTCTTCAATGGTGCGATTCCGGAACGGGCTATCCTTCCCTGGCTCAGTCAGCGTCCCTCGAAAAATCCGGATTTCCTCGGCCGTTAAACTATCGACGTAGGCATGGCCGGTTTGAATCAGTCGCACCGCAAATTGATACAGCTGCTCAAAATAGTCCGAGGCAAAAAAGAGGCGATCTTCCCAATCAAAGCCCAACCACCGGACATCTTCCTGAATTGAAGAGACATATTCCATGCTCTCCTTGGTCGGATTCGTATCATCGAAACGAAGATTACACAGACCTCCGAATTCCCGGGCAATGCCAAAATTCAAACAGATGGATTTCGCATGACCAATATGTAAATGCCCGTTAGGTTCAGGGGGAAAACGGGTGTGCACTCGTTTGCCAGTAGTCTGGTTTTCCAGGTCGGCAATAACCTTGGCTCTGATAAAGTCGATGGAAACATGTTGGTCTGGTGACGACATAATGAACAAGCTTTCAAAAATTAACTGCAAAAATTTTCAGCAACTCGCCTTTCCAAAAACAAGGCTCGGACTGTTTGATTCCCGTTTCCAGACAGAGAGATTGTCCGAAAAGGTCCGAGAACGGCCTTCCCCAATAACTTTTCCAAACGACCTGTGGGGTATTCGCCAGGCGTGGAGAGTACAGGTGCCCCCACGCTACCATGAGTCGCGCCAACTCTCAACACGAGCAGGACAATATTCGATCCTTGAGGGTGACCCAAACCCGTCAAACCGGATCCGGACAAAAAAGGCATGAGCGCCGCGACTCTCAAGAATAATGGGGGGGCATGACGCTCAAAGAGAAAACGTGGGTCCCAAGGGGCAAAGGCTATCCGGCTTTAGCAGACAAACTGGCAAACCTCTGCCACAGGGTTGCGTCGATTCATATGGGAATTCGAATGAAGGCCCCTGAATTGGGCCGCGAAAGGGATGCCAGTGAAGAGCGCCTTAACGCCCTTCAGGAGACTCCTTCCCTGTTACCTGTATGGGAGATGAAGTGGATTAAAAAAAGATTAAAAAAACAACCAGCAGCGGAGGAACCGCAATCGGATTTTAGGAGAAGGTTTTGGTATACACAAAATTCTGACGCACGGAGACTCCATCTTTGCCCACTGCACCCGTTTTTCCCTGTGGGGCTGCGCCTTTCTCTTTTGGCCCTTTCGAGCCTTCTTCCTGATTCGCGTTTAATTCAGCAAACTCAGATCCCTTCGCAGCTTTCGATTCCCCACCCTCATCCTGCCCCTTTTTCAATTGCCTGGCCCACAGGTTGGGCTGACAAACAAGGTGAAAGTTGGGAGCAGGGACGGAATCATCAATGCGCCATAACTCAAGTTCAGCGCCATAGAATGTCACTTCATCACGGGAAACGCCATTCAGCCAATCCAAGGTTTGGCGAATCTCCGCAGAAATACTCTGGGCCACACACACCACCGTCTTCGCATCGAGCCCCGCGGCATACATAATCAGTTTACCCAGCGCGTCGGGGTCAATGCCCTCCAAATGACCCAACACAATCACGTAACTTCCGGTCTTTGCATCTTTGGCGAGAACGCCTCCGGCCAAAATACTGAGAGGAATGTCACTTCCAGCCGGCTTGAGAGGGCGCTCGATCGTCTCCCCCAAGATGTCTAAAATTTCATCCTGCTGAAGCCATGAAGCAAACCCGTCAGCCTCATTTCCCCACACTTCACTTAAATTTATTTTTCGAAGCTTTCCAACTGGTTTTGCCATAACAACCTCAAGCGCAAAAAAATTGTTGTTTTCTCCTTACTATTCCCATGAGACGTACTAGTCTTATCGACAGGTATTCGAAAAAGTTAAGACACAAAATACATCAGACATCACCTCCCGATGAACCGTGCCCCTATTCCGTCATAACCACCCGATAAGGTCCCAACCAGATTCCGGAAAAACCTCATCCCAGACGTCCGCGGTCCTGAGCCATTTCTGAGTTTTCCGGTTTTACTCAGGTCAATGGTCAGGCAATACATTCACGTAAAAAAAATTACCTACTTATCATTGATCTTTCTTCAAATTAGAGTACAATAGATTAAGTTCATTCACGCATGGATTGGTCCTCGTACCCCATTCAACCCCTTCTCCAGAATCGATACCCCTCTGGAACGAGGGACCAAAAGGATGGACAGCAAGGTGTTCCCCAACTTTAACAGGAGGTTTCTGCTATGAATCGATTTTCCCTAGTAGGGCTAAGTCTCGCCTGTGCGCTTGGACTGATGGCTTCTCTTTCAGGGTGCGGGGAAACGGAAGGTCCTGCGGAAAAAGCCGGGAAGACCCTCGATCAGGCGGCAGAAAAAACAACCGAATCCGTCAAAGAGGCCATGGAAAGCACTGGGAAAGCCATGGATAACGCGGCCGAAAAAACCGGAGAAGCCCTCAACGAAGCAATGGAAAGCACCGAGAAAATGGCAGAGGATACCGCAAAACATTAAAGAAGTTTTCCTGAACTCACGTCACTGAGAGTCCCCGGCACCCTCCCATCTTTTCCAGCTTCTGCTGGCAACAGCCGGGAGGAGCAGGGGCAAAAGGTCTCATCTTCCTTTTTTCTTGGGCCTTCAGGTGGTCGGTGGCATACCATACGGATCCAGGAAAGAGGGGAGTTGTGAAAACCAGGTTAAGCTGGAACGGCCTGGTCAACACTCATGACCAGGCGATGGTTCAGAAATAAGGAAAAAGCGAGTCCCATCGATCGTACAACCTATTTAACCAAAAGGAAAAGGAGACATGATGGTCGATAAGTGGGTAAAAACGATCATAGCCGTCTTAGCCCTTCTTTTTGCGCTCTCAGTGGGCAGTCCTTTTGTACGTGCGGAAAACAAGTGGGGGGTGGGAACGGATATCGGGTTCCTATCAGATACCACCGACGACACGGTGTTCACACTTAGTTTCCAGGGAGACTATTTTCTCAACTCACAAGTCTCTGTTGGCCCACAGCTCTTGTTTTCTCCCGGTGGAGACCTCACGCAAGTCACCTTGGCCGGAATCGGTCGGTACTACATTCCCATCGGTGCAGTCACCGTCATTCCTTTTGGCGGAATTGGCTTTGTCTATGCGGATTTGGAACAAGGCCGTCGTGATGACAGCGATGTCAGTTATAGCTTTCCTTTTGGGGCTACCGCAGCGTTTAAGATCAATCGGACCGTTGATCTGTCAAGTACACTCATATTGACCTTCCAGGATATTGAACTGAATAATCGGAAAAGTAGCGACAATTTCAACATCGGGATGTTATTCGGCTTTCGGTTCCAACCCTAATCCCCTCACACCACCGTCACGATGGCAGGCGGTCGTATAGATGACCACAACCGGGGTAACGGACCTGCTTAAAGGGATTGGGAGCGCCTACATCAAAATCATAGAAGAATGGACGCATCCCATCTACCTCGTCTGAAGCTACCCGAGGCTTTTTACTCCTTCACGTTTTCTAAATACTCAGCCATTCGATCCAACGCCATCGCATTAAGCCGCTTTCCATACCACCGGGGCATCACCCGGTCGGAATAGCCAGGCACCACGTACGCGCCTGGATTCAAAATCGATTCCACGATATATTCACGAATGGTTGTCGCCGACCCCTGATATTGAGGGTCCGCCAATCGAAGCGGTCCATTCGTCCCCAAGACTAACCGGGGCCCCTCACGTCCCAAAGCAGGAGCAATACCGGGAATGGTATGACACACCGCGCAACCGGATTGCACAAACAACTTTTCCAGCGGCTCGGTGCCCGTGGCCAGTGGTACGTCGGTCAGCTCCACAGACGGGGACTTGGCGGATGGGGATTTTTGTTGCTCCGGACTGGTGGATTCCCCCACGCGGGCTTCGCTAGGATCCGAAGACGATTGATTGAACAGATTCACTGAAATGGTCGCCATAATTCCGCAGGCCACCACAATAAAAATGAGAAAGGCTTCCCGGCTTCCTGAAAATTCTGAAGACTTCGGTTTTTTCATAGACACGTCCACGATCCTACGGTAAAGATTGACGGATTTCAGTCAAACACAATGAGCGAACAACGGATAAAATCCTGAGGTGGTCTACCGAAAGTTCCCGTGCCCTGTCAAATAGCCACTCTCCGGACAAGGTGATCACACCCAACCATTTGGCCACTACCTGCATAATGCCCTTGTCCAGACTTGTCGCACGCACAGGAGTTTTGGTATCCCAAGCATGAGAGACAATCGAAAAGCCCTCATCGTAAGCCTCACCCCGCTATCCCATGATTAAGCATTGTTTGTGGCCGTCCCTACCATTTGTTCCACACCCGTGGTTAGACGGCCCGCACCGCATGACCCTTCTCCCGCGCTGGTGGCCCCGTGAAAGCTTCCCATCCGGAATGCCCACACAGGACCGTATCTTTCAAATCTCTCCCGAGGTGGGCCTCCTCACAAAATGTCATTGGCAACCCTCCCGCTCACAACACCCCACGATTCTGATGATCCACGGCCTCGAAGGGTGCACCGAATCCCATTATATGCGGGGTCTGGCCAGAAAATGTTGGAATGCGGGATGGAATTGCATTCGCATCAATCAACGCAATTGTGGGGGATCCGAACACCTCACACCCACTCTCTATCACAATGGACTCAGCCAGGATTACGGCAGGATTATTCAAGAAATTACCGATGAGGATGGCTGCACCGCAGCCTGGCTCATCGGATATTCCATGGGAGGCAATCTTGCTCTCAAATTAGCTGGCGAGCATGGAACCACTCTCCCCTCCCTTCGTGGAGTCGCAGCCGTCTGTCCCAACATCCAGCCTGCAGCCTGTGTCCGCGCCCTGCAACGCCCCTCCAACTGGATTTATCATCGCTATTTTCTGAAAAGCCTAGCGGAAAAATTACGCAAAAAAGCTTGCCTCTTTCCAGGTCGGTGGGATCTCTCCCACCTTTCTCATATAAAAACTATGTGGGAATTTGACGAAATCTATACGGCTCCAGACGGAGGATATCGAGATGCTGAAGATTATTACGAACAAAGCGCCGCTCGAAATGCGCTGTCTTCAATCACCATCCCGACCCTCGTCATCACAGCCCAAGACGACCCGTTTATCCCCTACCACATGTTTGCCGACCCTGCTCTTGACGCTAATCCCTTCATCCAGCTTGAGGCGCCTACTCATGGGGGCCATTGCGGATTTTTTCAACGGCACCAAAATCATGAGGATCCATTTTGGGCTGAAAACCGTCTATGCGACTGGATTCATGCTCAACTCAACTCAGCATGACCATGATCGGTTCCTGGACTCATTCCCTTCGAACGCCATTCAACCCCCCCTTCACACACTCAATGCCCTTCACACCTAGTCCCCACTTGCCTGAGACCGCCAAGGTGAGGTAGAACTCTGTTCAAATGCGCAGCCAATCCTTTCCTTCACGACTCCCATCAGAAGTTTCCACACGTCCATGAAATTAAAACCCGGATCCCCAGGAAAAGGCATTCTTCGCCAAATGCATAAGGCGCAAGAAAAATATTTGGAAGGCTGGCTGGATGTGCCCGCCCATGTGCATCACACGGCCTATCGTATGGCGAACCCGGCAGCTGAACGCCCTCAAAGTCGAAAGGAGTTTCAACAGCTTTTGGCCTGTCTGGAGATTGATCCCTCCCACGCCGTCATGGAAGACAAAGTTGGATTCGGAGTAAAGGTAGGAACGAATGGGGACAGACTCATTGCCATTTGGGAGGCTCACACTGAATATTACAGCTATCAGGTTTGGCATATCCCCTCTCACGCAACCCAACCATTAGGATTCGGACCGTTGAGATTTCCCGACTATGTGTTTCCTTTTTCTCCGCTGGGCATCCAAGTCAACGCCTTGGATCTTTTGGTCATCCCTGCGCGTGCCTACGACCAGGAGGAATTGGGAACCCTTCTCCCCGGACCACAAATGTATGCCAGCAAAGTTCTGGGAGAGGACATCTGCGTGGCCACCAGCTTTACTCCAGACGAACATGATCGAGAACGATATATCATTTGGGCTTCTGATCCCGTTTTGCTTCGGCAGAAACTCGCCAGGCTCATGACAATTTTGACGACTCTTGAAAATTACACACATCTGATTTTACTGCCCTATCCAGCCTTTTCCCGGTCAGTGGATCAGGTTCAAATCTTCGAACAGCGGCATCTTTATCAACGAACCCTTATCACGAAAGAACTGAACCGAGCCACACATAGCACCCTTCAACAATGGCTGGAAGGATTAACCCATGATTTCCTTGAGGTGGGGCGGTTGACCGCTTCGCTGCGTTATCGCCTCTCGGCTTCGGTTCCCTATGATCGAATTGTGCACAGTAATACCCTGGCACTCCAGGAGCAACCGCTGCCCTACGGTCGAACGCTCATCGATTATTTTCAATGGAAAATTACGGGAGTCGCGGATGGATACCAGCAATTACTCTCCCGGGTTCAGGCCTTAGAACAGGATTTTGAGGGCACCATTGCGGTCTTGCGCACCAAGGTGGAACTCCTCTTACAAGAACAAAATTTGGCGCAACAAGATCAAAATGTGAATCTCCTGGCCAGCCTGGATAAGACCACCAAAAGCCAGGTCGTCCTGCAACATACCGTGGAAGGCCTCTCCGTAATCGTGATTGCCTATTACGTAAGTGGCCTGGCCAACTACCTCTTTAAGGCACTGCACGAACTCGGTTGGCTGGACAGGTATGCGTTAGCCTCCGGGATTTTCGTACCCATGGCTCTGGTCCTCTCATTTGCCATCATCACATGGGGAAGAAACCGCATCCAAAAGAAAATTACAGCAATGCCTCCGTCCGCCACCGATCATACCTGATCTTTCCTCCCACACTTCTCGTTCCTTCACAGGTGTGACCGCAGCCTGATCTGACACGCCAGCGACTCTTGCTATGCCAGTCACAAACAAGCCGTTTCGTGAACCACCCCCGCCCAGTTCCATGGCCCAACAGCCGACCCGGAACAAAAAAAGATTCATTTAAAGTACCCCGGGGAAATATCCGAAAATTATAGGAAACGGTCGACATTGAGGCCATTGAGCACCAGAGCTGCACCAGAAGGGATCACCATGCTAACTGCCGAGGAACTGGTAAAAAATTGCACGAAACTCTTTACCCTGCCGGAGGTCTATCTCCAAGTCAAAAAAGTCATCGATAATCCGGATTCCACCATGGCCGATCTATCCAGGGCCATCAGTATTGATCCTGGCATGACCGTCGCCGTCCTGAAATTAGTGAATAGCGCATTTTACGCCATGCCTCGAAAAGTCGAGACCATTTCGCGGGCTGTGGGAATCCTCGGGATGCAACCCCTCCATGATTTGACGCTCGCCATCTCGGTTACCAAAACCTTCTCAGGCCTCAATCAACACGTGATGAGTATGAGTGTTTATTGGTCCAACAGCTTCTTTAGTGGACTGGTCGCACGGGAATTGGCAAGAAAATGTTTTCTGGTGGATAGTGAACGGATGTTTGTAGAGGGCCTGTTGAGAGATATCGGACATCTCCTCCTCTATGAGCAACTTCCCGAACCGTCTGAACACGTGTTACGAGAGTCGGCCAAGGATGGTTCTCCCGTCTATATTCTGGAACAACAGTTGTTGGGATTTGATTATACCGAAGTGGGGCAGACGCTCATTGAGGAATGGCAACTGCCAAAAAATTTCGGAATCGCTATTCGATACCAGAACAATCCATCCGGGACCAGCGAGCACGGATTTGAAGCAGCACTCCTCAATATGGCCAGTGCACTCACGGAGGGGTTCCAATCACCCAAGGGGCATGCCCAATGGCAAAATCTCGTGGCTCCTGAATCATGGAAATTAACAGGGCTGGATGAGGAAGGCCTCAAGGAGTGCATGATGGAAGCAGGCAAACAGCTCTCCGGCATGTTAACTCTCATGGAAGAAGCACGCCTGCCCGCGGCAGCCTCATAAAGACGAGAGAAACCTGAGTCCCGGCAGGTCACCCAAAAGAAGCCGAACACCGGAATGCTCCCTCAACTCAAAAAAAAGGCCGGATCCTATGACGCACTCGTCCGTCATGTACCAACAGCCTCCATTACTCGATGTCACCTGCCAAGTGACCTTCCCGCAAAATTTACAAATATCTTCCGCTCCGCCGGTCAATTTTCAGAAACGAGTCAAAAATCTTTTTCCAAATTTCTCTCTTGCACGAGATAAAACATCCTATAACTTCCTCAGTGCCGATCAGCGCGAACAATTGGTGTTAAGCCCGGGTTCTCTGGCACTGGTCGCCAGACAATATGAGGGATGGGACGCCTTTTAGACGCATATCCGGTTGGCGACGAAGGCGGTGGAGAACGAATATCCCCAGCCGTATCTCTCCCGTATCGGGTTACGTTTCAGAAATCTCATTCGGAGTTCCGCCCTTGGCCTGACGGACAAAGATTGAAATCAACTACTACAGAACAAATGGACAGGAGATCTCGCATGGTCTGAAGTGGCCGGAGCCATGAATGCCACACATAGTGAAGTGGTGATGGGACTGAATGCTGGAGATGACCTGATGTGTGTACGACACGGACTCGTGCCGATCGCGCAACCGATACAGGAGATGGGCTATCTCATCGATCATGATTTTTTCGTGAATGGACAATTTGCGATGACAGAGATCGCAGGAAAACTGACGGAATATCACCAGGCCGCCCAACGATTCTTCAAATTATGGATCACCGATTTGTTGCATCAGGCCATGAAACCTCAGATCTCCTCAAGCTGGACTCCCATCTCCTGAACACGCTCAAAAAAGCACCCATTGTACGAGCGGCTTTATTTCATTAGCGCGGGAATTCACAGAAGGGTGGGTTCAAAAAAGGCTTGTCCAGCAAGGGCGTAGCCGTTTGGTTGAGCGAAGCATAGGGAGGAGTATATAGGCACCACCAAATTGCAAGAATGCCGATGGCGGCATTTTTCAACACTTCCTCCTTGAAAGACGCCTCCCTCACCGCTACAGCTAGGATACTGAGTGACTCATTAATTTCTCATCCTGAGCCGACCCAGCGACCGCTTCATCAACCGTCCACTGTTTCACCCGATTTCGCCCATTCTCTTTGGCCACATATAAAGCTTTGTCGGCTTGTGCCACCAATTCCAAATAATCAGAAGCTCCTAACGTGGCCGCGGACACTCCAAAACTCATCGTAATTTTCTGCCCGGACGTCGTGCGAATAGCGGTACTGGCCGACAGTTCAATGGTTTCCCGTAACCGTTCGGCCACCAACATGCCCTCGACAGCCGTCTGCCCAGGCAGGAGAATGCAAAATTCCTCTCCCCCATACCGGCCAATAATATCCAAAGGACGCAAAGTGGTTGATAACAATTTTGCCACGAGTTGAATCACTTGATCCCCCACCGCATGGCCAAACCGATCGTTATAGGACTTAAAATGGTCGATATCCGCCATAATACAGACCAAATCACTCCCATCGCGTTGAGCCCTCTCCCACAGTTCTTCAAACGCCTCGAATAACGCTCGTCGGTTGCAACAACCCGTCAAGGGATCCCGGTGAGCCAGTTTCTCCAGTTCGGTTTTTGACAACTCTAATTCCCGGATCGTGCCTTCCAATACCGTCACATCATTGAAAGACACCAAAATACCCCGGACCTGCTTGCGTTGACCCAAGATAGGAGTGCAATTGACTCGAAACTTCTTCACGGTTTTTCCCACCCTCTCCCAAACCAGGGGCACATCCAATTTCAAGCATTTTCCCTGTCGCGCCGTCTTCCACGGGTAGATGCTCGGCGGGTCAACCGTGTCGGAAGACCTCCATTCAAAACTATCCAGTGTTTTCCCGATCAGGTCGTGAGGAGCCACATCGACAATGAGACTAAAGGCGCGATTGGCGAGCACAATACGGTCCTCACCATCCAGGAACACCACACCCTCTGCCAACACATCAAACGCGGCTTGCACCCGCATCGGCACCACAGAACTGGGATCGAGTTGCCGCAACGTACGCTTCATATACAGAAAATAACCCACAAACCCGTACGCGATGACCAGCGCAAGAAATCGCACCCAGGCACTACCAAGGACACGGGTCCAAAAACTAGTTTCCAGTGAATGGAATCGGAGTTGTAAGGTTCCCCAATGCAGGTCCCCGTTGAAAATGGGAATCTGAATGTGTTCAGGCGTAGACCGGTCCCCTGATGGTTGCGTCCAGAGAGCCTGATGGGGCCCGGCCATGGCCATAATCTCACCACTTTCCAAGACCAAAGCCACTGATTGGATATCCCCATTCCGTTCAACCAAGAGATCCAAAGCCTGCTGGAGGCCCTGATTGTCTTCCCTCTGCGCCAGGATGGAATACTGGACAGCCATCGCTTCGCTGAACTTTTGCCGGTAGGTAAGGATTTGGGCAGCTTTGTCCGGAATGAGCCCCACCATCAAATCACTGATTAAGAGAATACTCAGTGTCAGGGATACCAGCCCCAGACTCATCCAAAAGATGGGCGTCAGTCGTTTCATGAGGATCGGGAGGAGAACGTGGAGGAAGGAGGACCCGATTGATCAATATCCTGGTCCAACATCCGATCTAATCCGTGATGCTCCAGGTTCTCCTTCTCTGCGGCTTCCCGCATTTTCTTTGTCAAGATTTCCTGACTCTTTTGATCCATATCCAAAATTGCAATAGGGTCAAAGTTGCGCCAGGCCGGGAGCGTTGCCAACAGGCTCGCCAAAAGGGTGCCACTTCTCACCAGCCACGCGAGAAGAACTCCTGATACGCCCAGCCCCGTGTATTCCATCATCCTGATGAAAAAGGACCGTTCGTCAATGGTTTGTTGGGTGGTCTCTTCCAAATCATCGGCAAAAGAGTTCAACTGCTGAAGAAATTCCTGGCTCAGCTCGATGCTGGAAAGCAGCACTGGGGCCGGAGCATATGCACGAATTTGTTCTGAGGTGGTTCCAAAAGAGCCTGGACGGAGGAACGGGGCAACCTCTAAGACCCTATTCCAGTCAGGGACGGACTGAAGTTCAGGATGACGGGAAAGATCCCGCCC
The DNA here is from genome assembly GCA_020632595.1 of Nitrospiraceae bacterium. Classification (NCBI taxonomy): domain Bacteria; kingdom Pseudomonadati; phylum Nitrospirota; class Nitrospiria; order Nitrospirales; family Nitrospiraceae; species Nitrospiraceae bacterium. Next base: position 76,970 of record JACKFF010000011.1, read on the forward strand.
CGCTGTGGATTGACCCCCGAATGAATCCGGAAACCCGATCGGGGGTGTCCCTGAGGGCGAAGTATCAAGCGGCGACTCCGGGGTAGGACGAGGGCTTGGTGCCGGTGTGGGGGTGGGACCAGGTTGCGGCGAGGGAGGCAGGGGGGGAAGTCCCTCCTGCACATTCGTGACAGTGATCTGAATGGCTTGCGTCGCTACACCGCCATTCCCGTCACTCACCTGGACGGTCACCTCGTAGACATTATTGCCGTCGGCATCCGTGGGTATTTCAAAATCGGGGGAGACCGCAAACCTCAACGCTCCGCTTGCAGGATCAAGGACGAAGAGGGCCGCATCGGCCCCGCCGAGAATGCTATAGGTCAATGTGTTGGCCGGCTGATCCACATCCGTCGCTGTAACAGTCGTGACAAACCTTTGATTCTCCGCCACGTTCACTACCGCGGTGGGGCCGCCCCCATTACTCGTGATGGCCGGCACATCATTGTCATCGGTCACCGTCACGGAGATGGCTTGCGTATCCACACCGCCATTACCATCACTCACCTGGACGGTCACCTCATAGACATTATTGCCATCAGCATCTGCTGGTGATTCAAAGTCGTGAGCCGTATTAAAGGCCAAGACCCCCGTACCGCTACTAATGGAAAACAGACTCGCATCCGCTCCGCCAATGATAGTGAAGGTCAGCGTATCTGCCGGTAAATCAACATCAGTGGCCGTAACCGTGGTGACACTCGTTTGATTCTCCACCGCATTCACTGCAGCCGTGGGACCGCCACCATCACTGTTTATCACCGGTGCATCGTTGACCGCCGTCACCGTGATGCTGGCCGTATCCGTCGCGGTCGAGATGGCCGTCGTGCCCCCGTTCGTACTCGCATCCACCTTCGTCCCTTCCGTCCCGCTCGTCTGATCCCACGCCCGGTACGTCACCGTCGCACTGTCCGCATTCTGCCCGTCCGGGACAAACCGCAGACTGTCGGTCGCCCGCAGCAGTAATGCTGACGCATCACTGACCGCCCCCACCGCCGTCCACCCGCTCCCGATGTCATACTCCCACGTACCGTTGCCACTGCTCAGCCCCGTGATCGCGATGCCTTCCACCGCCCCGCTGTCCACATCGGTGATACTCGCCCCCACGATGGCCAACACCACGTCGCCCGCGTTGTGCGTCTCATCTTCGGTGATGGGGGTGAGTGCCGGACTCGCCGACGTCAGCACCGGGGCATCGTTGACCGCTGTCACCGTGATACTGGCCGTATCCGTCGCGGTACTAAACGCGGTGGTGCCGCCATTGGTCGAGGCATCCACCTTCGTCCCTTCCGTCCCGCTGGTTTGATCCCACGCCCGGTACGTCACCGTCGCACTGTCCGCATTCTGCCCGTCCGGCACAAACCGCAGACTATCCGTGCTACGGAGCAAGAGCGCCGAGGCATCACTGACCGCCCCCGCCGCCGTCCAGCCCCCCCCCGATGTCATACTCCCACGTCCCGTTGCCACTCGTGAGGCCCGTGATGGTGATGCCCTCCACCGCCCCCGTGTCCACATCCGTGATACTCGCCCCCACGATCGCCGACACCAGATGGCCGCTATTGCTCGTGTCATCCTCCATGATGGTCGTGAGCGTGGGACTGGCTGGCGTCAGCACCGGGGCATCGTTGACCGCCATCACCGTGATCAAGGCCGTATCCGTCGCGGTACTAAACGCGGTGGTGCCGCCATTGGTCGAGGCATCCACCTTTGTGCCTTCTGTCCCGCTGGTCTGATCCCACGCTCGGTAGGTCACCGTCGCACTGTCCGCATTTAAGCCGTCCGGGACAAACCGCAGACTATCGGTGCTGCGCAAGAGCAAGGCCGTCGCATCACTGACCGCCCCCACCGCCGTCCACCCACCCCCGATGTCATACTCCCACGTGCCGTTGCCACTGGTGAGGCCCGTGATCGCGATGCCTTCGACCGCCCCCGTGTCCACATCGGTAATCGAACTCCCCACGATCGCCGACACCAGGTCACCACTGTTATTGGTCTGATCTTCGGTGATGGACGTGAGCGTGGGACTCGCCGACGTCAGCACCGGCGCATCGTTCACCGCCGTCACCGTGATACTGGCCGTATCCGTCGCGGTCGAGAAGGCCATCGTCCCCCCGTTCGTACTCGCATCCACCTTCGTCCCTTCCGTCCCGCTGGTCTGATCCCACGCCCGGTACGTCACCGTCGCACTGTCCGCATTCTGCCCGTCCGGGACAAACCGGATGCTGTCCGTGCTGCGCAAGAGCAGGGCCGTCAGATCACTGACCGCCCCCACCGCCGTCCAGCCGCTCCCGATGTCGTACTCCCACGTCCCGTTGCCACTCGTCAGGCCGGTAATGGCGATGCCTTCGACCGCCCCCGTGTCCACATCGGCAATCGAACTCCCCACGATCGCCGACACCAAATGGCCGCTATTGCCCGTGTCATCCTCCGTGATGGTCGTGAGCGTGGGACTCGACGGTGTCAGCACCGGCGCATCGTTTTCCGCAACCGCAGTCGTGTTAAGCGAAAATTCCGAGGTTGAACCATAGTTACCGCCTTCCAAATCTTCTGTGGCGGTGGCCGTCACAAACTCACCTGTTGTTACCGAAGCGTTCAGAGTGAGATTAAAACTCCCATTGCCGCTTCCATCCGTCGTAACGCTCGTAAAACCAAGATAGGTTTGGCCTTCTCCGTGACCGGAAGGATCTTCGCCGGTCGCAGTGGTATTCTTGAAAAACTCAACCCGGAACGAGGAACTGGCCGTGCTATTGAAGGTCCCGTCTATAGTTACCTGGGTCGGCGAATCTACATCGGCGGTAGCCAGCACAGAAAAATTCTGCAGATCGTTGGCCCCCGCATCGGCATCACCGGCGTCGTTGGCGGTAACTCCGATACTTCCTAACTCAATGCCCAAACCGGTATTTGAATGAATCTGGTTACCAAGGATACTATTGTTCGCCCCTCCGTTGACGTTCACACCATTATTGGTGTTATGTGCGATCAGATTGCCTTCCCCGGCATTCACACCCCCAACCTGGTTACTCGCGGTGAATATCAGAATGCCATCGCCGACGTTTCCCAAGGCGGCGGTTCCCGCGGCATCGGTACCGATTTTGTTGCCCAGCACACGATTTCCCGTCCCGATAATCCACACTCCCCATTGATTATTGCCGGAGATGAGGTTTCCCTCTCCCGCATTTGAGCCTCCAATCGTGTTGTTACTCCCGTCTACAATGATTCCTCCCCAGTCCCCCACACCGACCTGTCCATTGCCGACGGCAGCAATGCCGGTAATATTGGTGCCGATATAGTTTCCCTGAATGACTGTCCCGGAAATGCCAGGATCAACATCAACACCCTCGTCATTGTTGCCGGAGATAACATTGCGGTCTGCAGCAGCGGCACTGCCAATGGTATTATTATTCGCGGTGATCGTAATACCATCTATGGCGTTCCCCTGGTCAACCGCCCCGGTATTATCCAAACCGATCCAGTTGCCCACCACAACATTGTTGGCACCACTGAGTTGAATACCGCTGAGGCTGAAGCGATTGATAATCAAACCCTTGATCGTACTGCCGGCGCTCCCCGAGCCAAGAGTCAGTCCGTTTGCACTACCCGCACCAGTGCCATTCAGTTCGATTTGCAAGACTCCATCATTTCCAGTCGCAAGCGTATTGGCCGATGAACCAGCCTGCGTGTACCCGTCAATCACCACGACATCGGTAAGGGTGGTTAAAGCTGAGGACGGACTGATCGTATGCGGGCCGGCCCCCGCAATGTTGAAATTGATTTGATCCGCCGAACCATCATTACCCGTGTTGTTGGTGGCAATAATGGCTTCTCGAAGAGAAATAAACCCATCAAACCCCTTATCCGCCAGCAAGGCTGCGATCGAGGAGGTATCCCCATCGGCCGTATCGGAGGTCGTATCGACTGTCAAAGTGCCTACGTTATCGACCACGGTAACGGAGATGGCTTGCGTGTCGAATCCACCGTTCCCGTCACTGACCTGCACGGTCACTTCATACACATTGTCCGTGTTGGCATCCCCGGGCGCCTCGAAGTCCGGAGCGGTATTAAAGACAAGGACGCCAGTGCCACTCCCGATAGAAAACAGAGCCATGTCCGCTCCACCAATGATGCTATATTGCAGCGTGTCTGCCGGTACATCTACATCTGTGGCCGTCACTGTCGTCACAGCAGTAATATTTTCACTCCGGGTAAGGGCGGCAGTGGGCCCCCCTCCGTTAGTGATGATAGCCGGGGCATCGTTGACCGCCGTCACCGTAATCGTCGCCGTATCCGTCGCCGTCGAGAAGGCCGTCGTCCCGCCATTGGTCGAGGCATCCACCTTCGTCCCTTCCGTCCCGCTCGTCTGATCCCACGCCCGGTAGGTCACCGTCGCACTGTCGGCATTCTGCCCGTCCGGCACAAAGCGCAGGCGGTCGGTGCTACGCAGGAGGAGCGCACTGGCATCACTGACCGCCCCCACCGCCGTCCAGCCGCCCCCGATGTCGTACTCCCACGTCCCGTTGCCACTGGTCAGGGCCGTGATGGCGATGCCTTCGGCCGCCCCGCTGTCCACATCGGTGATCGAGCTGCCCACGATCGCCGAAACCAGGTGGCCGCTGTTGTTGGTCTCATCCTCCGTAATGGTCGTCAACGACGGGCTGGACGGCGTCAACACCGGCGCATCATTTTCTGCTACCGCGGTGGTATTCAGCGAAAATTCCGATGTTGAACCATAGTTTCCGCCCCCAAGATCTTCTGTGGCGGTGGCCGTCACGTATTCACCCGCCGTTACCGAGGCGGTCAGAGTGAGGTTAAAACTAACATTGCCACTCCCATCCGTCGTCACTGTGGTGAACCCCAAATAGGCCTCACCTTCCCCGTGACTCGAGGAATCTTCCCCAGTTGCAACGGTATTCTTGAAAAATTCAACTCGAAAGGTTGTACTGGACGTACTGTTGAAAGTCCCGTCAATGGTGACTTGCGTAGGCGAATTCACATCGGCTGTCCACAGCACCGGAAAATTCTGTAGGTTGTTGGCTCCGCTATCCCCATCCCCTGCGTCGTTGGCGGTGACACCGCTGGTTCCCAAATCAATACCCAATCCAGTGTTGGAATGAATCCGGTTCCCGAGTATGGAATTGTTTGTGCCACCGGTGACGCTGACACCCTTACTGGTATTGTAGGCGATCAGGTTTCCCTCTCCCGCAGTCGTTCCTCCAATTTTGTGTGACCCGGAGCCGATCAGAATGCCCTCGCCAACGTTCCCCACTGCGGCGGTTCCCCCGGCGTTGGTACCGATTTGGTTTCCCAACATAGTATTTCCCGTACCATACAGCAACATTCCCCAATGTTGGTTACCGGAAATAAGATTTCCCTCCCCGGCATTTGACCCACCGATGGTGTTGTTGTCCCCGTCAATAAGGACCCCACCCCAGGTTCCTGCTCCGACCTGGCCATTCCCGATCGCCGCCGTCCCGCTGATGTCGGTGCCAATATAGTTATTCTGAATCACAGCACCGCTGATGCCGGGATCCACATCGACCCCCTCATCGTCGTTCCCGGAAATCACATTGCGGTCCGCTACAGCGGACGTTCCGATGATATTGTTATTCGCGCTGATGGTGATCCCGTCCACGGTGTTTCCCTGATCCGCGGTGCCGGTGTTGTTGAGCCCGATCCAGTTACCGACCACGACATTGCCCGTACTGCTCAGCTGAATGCCACTAAGGCTGAATTGATTGATGATCAAACCCTTAATCGTACTGCCGGCGGAGCCGGCACCGACATTGAGTCCGTTCGCACTTCCTGCACTGATGCCACTAAGTTCAATCTGCAACACCGCGTCGTTCCCGGTCGAAAGAGTATTGACCGAAGAACCGGTCTGGGTGTACCCGTCAATCGTGACCACACCGGTAATGGTTGGTAAGGCGGAGGTCGGACTAATCGTATGCACGCCCGCACCGGCGATGTTGAAGTGAATGTTGTCGGTACCGGCATTGGCATTGGCATCCAGGATGGCTTGGCGAAAGGATCCGGCACCCGAATCGTTCGTGTTGGTCACCGTATAGGTGGCCAACACCCCTTCCCAGGCATCCTGGGTCGCCTGGCCAATCACGATCGAAGATTCAATGAAGCCCGTGGAGACCTCTAACTCCCAATTGGCAAATTCGCTGACATGTCCGGTCCGGTCCGTGCTGGCGGCGATATCCGCTCCCGTGAGATCCGCTAAGGCCTGGATAGCGGAAAGGCCGCCTGCTCCACGCCCGAAGTTACAGCCGTAGATCAATAGATCGGCGTCGGCAGACAGACTCTGTCCAATTTGTGTGAAGAGGTTGGAGTAGCGGCCACTGATCGAATTTTGTGTGAGGTAGGTGGCACCGAGATGCATCTCGGCCTCGGTGCCTTCCCCGATGAGATGAATGGCGTCGATATCGCTCCAGTCCTTGAGGGATTCCGCAATTTGTTCGATCCCGTCCCGTCTCGCATCCAGAAGAATCACTTCCGCGGCCGGATCGATCCCGTCCACAAGCATCTGGTAATTTTCAACCCGCGTATCGATGAAGACCATCTCTTTCCGATCGGACGGGGTTGAGAGGGAAAGACCGGAAGACCAGATGGCCTCACTCCTGGAAGCATCGGTGGTGGTGGAATCCGTACCGGTCTCACTTTTGACATCGGGAACACCCGGTTGATCCTGCGTGGTGGTGTCTTGAACGACTTCCGCTCCCGTAGCAAGGGCGGCTCCATCGAATAGGATCCGTGGCTCTAAGGCGAGACAGGTTCCGGTTAATCCGGGGGTGGATTCCTGGGGTGCTCGGGACTTCCGCCTCTTCTGGGCATCAGGTTTCATCGTCCTGGCATTCTTCCCCGCTTCTTGCGTCACGGGCGTGCCATGCAGATGTTTCATGTGACGATCTTCAATCATGCTAGAAACCGGATGACGAATAATCTCTGGTCAGTAATTGTTGAAAAAGGCTTGATACCCCATAGGTCATCGCTTAATCAGAGTGGTCCCCTCAAAAAGGAGGACCTCCTATATCCTTTGTCGGACCTTGGGAAAAGACTCTTGATGCGGATTAAGAACCGTTTTAGGGGGTTATTTTCCGGCTACTAACTGTTGGTGGACGTTCTGTCACGTATCGAAAACATATTGTAAGTTGGGTTACCGGAAATGGCATTGAATACCACGTCATTCCAGTTATCGATCAGTCTCTTCGGAAGGCATAGGGAATTGGCTTGCCTTTGTCTACTTTTCACCTTAAGAGCCTTAACGGTTTTTCCGATACACAGGCACACTCTCACTTCACCGGAGAATAGGTTCAGACAGCTCACCCCAACACCAAGCCACAAGGGACACATGGACCGGGCGACAAACCACAGACATTCCGACACCTAACAGAGAGAGGGAAGAGGGGATGGAGATTCAAAAAACCGTACAAGCGCTTCAGCGATTGAAAGGACAGGAAACTATCCTACACGCGGCCGGCGTCGATACGGCCGATACAAGCAAGGCCCCATCACCCTGCCATGTCATTGGCTTTGCCGGTGCCAAGGGAGGAGTCGGAACGACCACGGTGGCACTCAATGTCGCCATGACCCTTGTTCATGGAGGCCATCGCGTCATTTTTGTCGAGCTGAGCCCCCATTTAGGAACTGCCGCATGGCTCCTTCACATGCCACCCCAATCGCCTTTGCGCCATACATCGACAACGGTAACAGACATGAATGAAGCGGTTGTGAGCCAACTGCTCATGCAACATTCGACAGGACTGCAAGTCCTCTGTGTATCCACCTGGGATCAAGAAGTGGGGGCTCAAATCTCCACGGAATTCCTGACAGTGTTATTCCGGGAACTCAAAGGACTCGCAGACTATCTGATACTTGATTTTCCTTTGGAACTCTCTTTTCCATCCATGTGTTTTCTCGGTCAATGTCAGATCCTTGATCTTGTGATGGAGAGCGATGCCATTGGGATGAATTTAGCGAAAAACCAATTAGCGTTTATCCGAAGCCACTGCGAAGCTCCCGTGTTTGTCACTCTTGTGAATCGCTCGGGTATTCCATTAGCTGACGGGCTGCAGGGTATCCAGAAAGAAGTCGGCTATGACATCCCTGTCGTTATTCCCACGGCCCCGGAGTTATGTTATACCGCCGGCCTGAAAAAATTGCCGATCGTCTGCTTCAACCCCGAAAGCGTCCTTGCCATACAGTTTGCCAAATTGAGCGAACATCTGCTCGGCTACTTTTCCGGAGACGGTCCGGATCCCAAACGAGACCGACGTGGCCGGGACCGCCGGAAAGGCAACCGTCGCGACCGTGGTGTCTGGTAATCTCTCCTCTCGTTTCCAGGGAACGTTCTGAAGAAGATGCCTTCACACATCTGCCACTCCTGCCTCATGTCATCTACAAATTGACGAGTCCCCTCTCTCATATCAAAGACCATCCCGCCTACGTGAGCGCGCCTCTCCAACTCCACGTTACCATCTCACAATCAGGCTCCGCTTTTCCGAATGAGAAAAGAGGCCGCTCGTGCCCGGAGATGCCCCATCACACTTTGCCCATTGCCCTTCACATGGACCACCCCTCGCACCACTTGATTCCAGGAGGGATCCGTGTCCGTCACATTTAGCTCCACCCGATACACGGAATACTCGGGAATCAATCTGCCCCGCGCATCCTGGCGCACGGGCACACTTCCGGAATAGGTGGAGGCTAAATACGGTAACGCCATTTCCGATTCGTCCACATGACGAAGGTCCCGAAGCTGTCCTTGTCGGGCCTGTCGCGTGGGGTCGTCCGGATAAAACCATCCTGTATTCCCCACCGAAAGCCGGGCTTTTCCCTTTTCCGTGGCGAGGGCGGCTCCATCAAACAGGATCCGTGGCTCTAAGAGGGTGTCGGGCATCAGAAGTCTACACACATAAATACAGTTGACAGAAATCCTTACTCTATAGTAAGGATTTAATTTAAATGAAAGGAGGATGCCATGCCCGTTGCCACATTAACCAGCAAAGGACAAATTACCCTTCCTAAGAAAATCCGAGAACAATTAAAACTACAACCCGGAGATCGGGTGGAGTTTCTTGTGGGGACTGATGGGCGGATTACCGTTTGGCCGGTGACCTCGGATGTCACAATTTTAAAAGGTCTGATTCCCAAGCCAAAACAACCGGTCACCCTTGAAGCCATGCGAGCTGCCATCAAGCAGCGAGGGAGCCAACCATGATAGGCCTCGATACGAATGTGCTCGTCCGCTATCTCGTCCAAGACGATCCCGCCCAATCCAAAGCTGCAACGCAACTTATTGAGAAGCAATGCTCTCAGGAAAAACCCGGTTTTTTAAACCACTTGGTGTTGTGTGAAACGCTTTGGGTTCTTGAGGGCTGTTACCGCCAGACAAAAGAGACTCTCGTAAAGACCATCGAACAAGTATTGCGTGTCGCCCAATTACGAGTTGAAGATCCTCAGGTGGTCTGGCAGGCTTTGGACGATTACCGAAAGAGCCGTGCCGATTTTGCCGACCATTTATTGAGCCGAGTTAATGGTGGTCATGATTGCACCACGACCGTGACGTTTGATCGTGAGGCAGGGAAGTCTCCAGGATTTTCCTTGTTGCCGTAGCCGAAGAAAAGGCCGCTCAAGCAGCGCATCCCCCCCACGTTTCCTTCTAAGAATCAGGCTCCGCTTTCCCGAATGAGAATGGAGGCCGCTTCTGCCCAGAGGTGCCCCATCACACTTTGCCCATTGCCCTTCACATGGACCACCCCTCGCACCACTTGATTCCAGGAGGGATCCGTGTCCGTCACATTTAGCTCCACCCGATACACGGAATGCTCGGGAATCAATCTGCCCCGCGCATCCTGGCGCACGGGCACACCTCCGGAATAGGTGGAGGCTAAATACGGTAACGCCATTTCGGATTCGTCCACATGACGAAGGTCCCGAAGCTGTCCTTGTCGGGCCTGTCGCGTGGGGTCGTCCGGATAAAACCATCCTGTATTTCCCACCGAAAGCCGGGCTTTTTCTTTTTCCGTGGCGAGGGCCAGCATCACCGATGGATGTTCCCCAATCACATGGGCCATCGCTACGTCGGTATTCACCCACAAACCTGGATGAAGTGAAGACGCCAGATCCGTGACCACGCCGGAGAACGGAGCACGCAAGATTAATTGCTCCCGGAGCGTAACCAGACCGGCCAACGCCTTTCGCTCGCCCACCAGCGTCTCCCGAATCACCAGATGATCATCGCGATCATCCTGATAGGCGACTTCCCGTTCCGCGCGCAATTCTAATGCCGCAATGCGATGTCCGATAATGTCAATCTGATGTTCCACCTGCGGCGACTGTAAAATTACCAGTGTCTGCCCGGGTTCGACCCGCTCCCCCTCCTCCACCAACACCTCCACCACCATTGCCGGAGCCGGTGGAAACAGAGTCGTGCGTTCCGGAGCTTCTAGAATCGCAGGAATCTCCACTGTCGTATCCAAGGGCATCACGCTCATGAGCAGACACCCCGTCAGTGCGATTCCGATTCCCCGCCCCCGCCAGGATCGGGTCACGGCCGCCCGACGTGTCCACCAGACCTGCAGTTCCTCATAGACCGGCCATGCCAAAAACCAGCCGATTTCCACGAGAAAGAGGATGACGCCCAAAACCTTGAAAAAAAAGTAATACACCAGGACCGCAATGCCGACGAACACAACGGCCCGGTAGACCCACACCGCCCACGCATAGGCGATCAGCACCGATTGCCGTTGCGGGGGCATCTGTTCCGGAGGAACATCTCCCCAGGCAAACAGCCATTCCCGTAATTTCCAACGACCAAACCCGAAGGCCCGTGATTGCAAATTCGGGACACCCAGCCAATCGGAGAGGACGTAGTAGCCGTCAAAACGGAGCAGCGGATTCAAATTGATCAACAGCCCCGTGACCCAACTGGTGGTCGCCAACACAAAGAGCATGCTTTTGACAATGCCCTCAGGGCAGAAATTCCACAAAAAAGTCGCGAGCATCGCCACACTGAGTTCCACCATCATTCCCGCAGCGGCAATGGCCGCGCGTTGCTTCCGGACCGTGAGCCGCCAGGAGTCGGTCGTGTCGGTATAGAGGACAGGCACCATAATGAGGAACCCGAGGCCCATCGTGGGAACCCGGCACCCGTATCGAACGGCGGTATAGGCATGCCCCAGTTCATGCAAGATCTTAATGGCCATCAACCCGATGATATAACCAGTCATCCCTTGAAACGTAAAAAAGTATAAAAAGACATTGGCAAACGATGCCCACTGCCGCACGACTCCCATACACCCAATCACACCCAGGATGATCACGCACCATAAGGCCCAGCGACTAAACAGCGGAGTAACGAACGGAAGCGTTGCTCGTAAGAACCGGTCGGGATTACATAAGGGAATTCTGAAAAATAAATAGTTGTGGAGCACTCTCAGCAGCCAATGTTGTTTTGCCTGTTCAGCCTGCCCGAGGAACCCCTGACTTCCACCGGCTAAGGAATCCCGGGTTAAATTGTTCCGATAGAGAAACTGGATCAACTCCAGCACATTCCCGGTTGAGACCTTGGCCGAGGTGGTTCGGGTCACCAGATCCACCAGTCCCTCGGCGGTTCCCGCCTGCCAATGGGAAAGCAGTTGGAACGCGGCCCATTCAATTTGGAAAAATTGATTTCGAACCGTGTCCACGATCGTCCAGGTGGGGACGCCATCGGGCGTCGGGGTACCGGGCAGAATCTGAAGATCTTCGCGCAAGGGTGGAAGGGGGACGTCTTCTTGAGGCTTTGGCTGACCCATTTAGAAACCTAGGGTTTGTCGAAGAACTCCGAGGGGGCGCCGGAAGAGATGGAAAAAGAGCGTGACCGGTTCCCCATAGATTTTGGCGGTGCCTTGCCAGCCGATTCGAATATCCTCAGGCGGGTCCATGAACTCGGCTTCCACCCGATAGGCCAGGACATTGGTCGGGAGAATACTCGCATGGTAACTCGCATGGATTAATCGGCCAGGAATGGCTCGTAAGGGATTGGCATTCAAAAACACCTCAACCTCGGCCCCTTCCCGTAACACGATCGCGTCTTCCACCGGTAGATCAATTTTCAATTCAAACTCCCGGGGATCGGCCACTTCCATAATACGTTCGCCCACTACCACCGGCTTGCCGATCCATTCGGATTTATCTGTGAAAATCACGATGCCCGCCCGGGGAGCTTTGACCTCTACTTGCTGTAACATGTCCCAGGCGTAATCCCGTTCGGCTTCTTTCAGCCGGACTTCCGAGGCTTGCACGGGCATGCCCGCACCGGTGTCATGGTCGACAAAGGCACCTTGCGACACTTTGCGATACTCCATCCAGGTAACGGACAGATTCTTTTCCGCCACTTCAAATTGATTCCGGAATGTGGTGTCCTCATAGCGAAAAAGTGTTTGCCCCGTCTGAACCAGGGTATTCGGGTGGACAAGGATTTCTCCCACCACTCCATCCAATGGGGCCGTCACCACCGACGGATCCCGCGGCACCACTTCCACAGGAGCCAGTGTGGACAATCGCACGGGCAGCCACATGGCGGCCATCACGACCACCAGCACTCCCCATAGCCAGTTCTTGAACACCTTCCAGTTTTTTACTCTCCGTTTCGTGCCCCCGAGTGCCTGCCAGGCATGAGCCACCGTTTCGGCAAACCGCCGGACCAATTGCACTTCCCCGTCTTGCCAGGGTATCTCCCTGGTCAACCACAGGCCACCAATCACCTGCTGATCCGCGCGGATCAATGGACACCAGAGGACATGCGGAAACGCAAAGGACTTCCAATCACGTTGGAGTTCTGTCGAACAATGCGTGGAGGAGAGAGGACCGAAATCCTTGAGGCTGCCTTGTTCCCATAATTCTGAAATGACGCCTTCAATCCATGTGATCATCGGCGCATTGCGGTCAACCACGGCCACACTGGACACCGCTTCCACCCTGCCCCGCATCCGTCCCTTCGGCGTGATAGAAAAAATACAGGCTTGTCGAAAGTCCACGAGACGCCGGGTCTCATTGGCCAGAAGAAAACAGAGTTCTTTCACCGTTTGGGCCTTGCGAACCTGACTTTCCAGTTGAAGCAGCGCCAGTAAGATACTTGAATCTTTTTCCGTTTTGACCCCGGACGTGATGGAAGGGCCACCGGACAGACCGGAAGAGGGCCTAAAGTCCTTCCCAGTCCCTCGCGAAGGGGACTCTGTCTGAGTTGCTGTGTGCACCATGCTCGTTTCCCTCCTTTGGATCAACAGAGAGGTCGATCCGGAAAGGAGTTAATGTTTGGCAGTCTGTTGACTCTTGGACGTCGGTGAGGCTGCAGGCTTCGTGCTCGGCGAAAATGTTGATTGAGTGGGAAACGTGCCTTCCGGAAATTTTGCGCTTCCACTCATACCGGCTAGGACACCTGTGGGATGTTTGTGAAATCGGCCAAAGACCCGAATGGTTTGACTCACAGGATCAACACGTGGACCAATGACCACCACTTCCGCCGAATAGTCCTTTTGAGTCTCATCGATACTAAACGAAAACGGACTGTTCTTGGCGATCCACCGCAGCGAAGACGACGGAAGAATCAATTCAATATCCAGATCCTGATTACTGACAATACTCACCAGATCATCGTACGGATTCACACTTTCATAGGGGTGCACCAACGCCTTGACCACATGTCCGGCAAAAGGGGCTGGAATCCGGCAACCCTGAACAATCACTTGTGCTCTGGTGAGAACCGCCTGGGCCTTTTTTAATTCGGCCTGGGAGATGTCCACTTCCAACCGGCCAATCCCGTGAAGAGCGGCCAGCTCCTCGTTATTGATGACGGTCTTTTGCCTTGCATCCAAATCCGCTTGGGCGGCTGATAATTCCGCCCGGTATTTGGCACATTCAAATTCAACAAGGATGTCGCCCTTATTAAATGCGTCCCCGTCTCGAAACGGTATCCGCTTCACTAACGCCTGAATTTCACTGGCAAGCACCGCTTCCACGACAGGTTTCACGATGCCCCGAATCGTCTGGAGATCCGAGGAGGGCACACTGCTGCGTGCTCCCCCTTTCGCCAGACTGACGCCGGAAGGCAGCATGATCAGACTCAGCACCAAACACAGAATAGGGATAAGATGTCGATGTATCATGGATTCGCTCTCTCTTGGGGTTGAGTGGTTGTTTTTTGGGATTGCGCGACAGTCTCTTGGGATTGAGGCTCTTCCCCCTGTGGTTGCGCCTCAGTTTCATGGTGTTGAGCCTCAGGTTCTTGAGGTAGCGCGACGGCCTCTTGGGATTGACTGACAGTCTTTTGGGGTTGAGGCTCGGCCCCTTGGGATTGAGTGGTTGGCGATTGAGTTTGAGCGTCAGTTGGATGAACCTGCGCGAAAACCTCGGGGCGTTCAAGCCATTCCCAACGTTCCTGCAAGGCCACGGCCAGTTCTTCGACCCCGTCTCCCGTGATGTCCGTGGGGAAGGGGTCTTCTCCGATCGCTGCTAACACATTGGCATAGGCCATTTCCAATTTGGCCAGTGCCGATTCATACCGTAATTCAGCGACGAGGCCTTGCATTTTTTCCCGGATGACCAGATGCTCACTGAGCCGGTTCAGAGACCAGGCACGCTGGACCTGTTCGGCAATAGCCATTTGGGTCTCGAGGTAGCGCTTCCCCGTGGCCGCATCCTTCATGGCCGCATGATATTGCGCCACCGACACATGGACCTGACTCATCAGAGCCATCGTCAACGCCAGGCTTTGCATGTCCAATACTTTCTCCTGAGCGTCAATGACCTGCAAGCGGACGGGGTGCCGGAAGACATTCAACAGATTCCAGCTGATTTTGGCTCCGTAATTCAGCCAATTATTATGAAACAGAAAGTTGTTGCTATCGTAATTGCCCCCCATATACACATTAAGGTTGGGGAGCAATTCCAGAATGGCGGCTTTGGTTTCTTTGGCGTTTATACGTTTTTGGTAGTCGACCTTTCGCAGTTCGGGACGATTCATGAGTGCCCGGTATTCCAAATCTTCCAGCTTCTCGGAAACCTTCGATACGAGGGGTGGATGTTCCGGCACCGCCAATTCATAGGGCTCACCGGGATCCAGGTTCATGAGTTCGGCAAGGTGAATTCTGGATAGTGATAATTCCTGATACAGCTGTTGAATTTCCCGTTGCGCGCTCAGGAGTTCCCGTTCATATTGTAGTGAAGAGAGTGGATCTGCCAGGGCCCGTTCCCGGATCTGGTGGGCTTCACCCAGCGCTTGCGTCACCCAATCCTGAAGAAACGCCAGGCGACCCAACGCCCGTTCCGCTCCCACGGCCTTCCAAAAAGCTGAACGGACATCCTGAATAACCCGATTGGCAACGCGACGTTTATCTTCTTCCGCAATGAGCACGTCGTTAGCCGCTTGCTCGGCCCGGACATAGGACAGTCCGAAATCCAGCACATCCCAGCTTAAGGCTAAATTGGCCGTATAAATATTCTTATCAGAAGACGTGGAGGACACGAGGGATTGTTGGCCGGTTTCTAACGACTGGCTGCTCGCTCCCGCAAAGTTGCTGCGTCCATTATAGGCCGCATTCGCCACCACATTTGGCAGCATATCGTAATGCGCCAGATCCAGTTGGCGATGCGCGACCATTTCCTTTAATCCCTGCACCCGCGTTTCCAAATTATATTTCAACGCCCGCGCCATCGCTTCATACAGCGTGATGGGGCGAGCCACGGGCTCCTGATAGTGCGTGAGTTGAGCCAGGTCCTCTTGGACCCGCTGTTGAATTTCGTCCTGCGAGAGTGGAGTGGGCATAACGGCACAGCCCGAGTCCAGCAGGGCCAATCCCGTTACCACCACACCGATCAGAAATTTTTGAACGTGTACTGCCATAGTTAAAGAATGCAGGATCCAGTCGATCCAATTTATTTGTGCACGGATCTCATGCCCCCAGGCACTTGCCTGCGGATCGTCACCACCTGAAGGACTGCGCTGATCGGCATGTCGAATCTTCCGCCAATCAAGTCTGTCTATCCTTCCGGGCCCTTGGACCGTTTCTATTCACAATACAAACCGAATGGCTCCATTTGCAGCTTTCCAGTTCTGTTTTTCGGTTTTTCTTATGTCAAAATTAGCTAGGGGGCATTTTTTATTTGTTCCTTTCCTGCCCAGGCATGAAGCAAGACACAACAACTTCTCTCAACTTCCTTCACCATCATATGTTGACCGTCATGGCAACCCCAAAAATATTTTTCACATCCACCTCATTTTTCCCTTAAGTCTTGTCTTCATTATCCTTATGAACCAGATCCACCGGATTTTATTGTCAATGACTAATTTATCGCCCGACCGCCTCTCGTTCCCGAACCCGTTCTCCCCATCAAACTTTTAAAAATCCAGATAGGAAAATTTTTCCGTATTTATTTCTTCCAGTAAACAAAGCTGGTGACCGAATAAGGAGGTAGCTCATACCGTGGGAATGCGTCAAATGAAACAACAAGATGTCAGATGTGCCATGAGAAATTAATGAAGATCATGGCTGCTGGTGAACCACCGAAGAAAGAATCGCGTCATCAAGATAGGTTCGTGAAGTCAGGTGAATCACCCCAATCAGTTGAAATACCTGGAAGAAAAAACGTCTGCGCCACGACTCACTGACACGAGGAATCGCATTGCAATGAAAACTCTGTTAGCACTCGAACCCAGAATCCTCTTTGATGGGGCGGCCCTCGTTACCGGGGCGGAAGTGGCCCAGGACCAGACCTCCCAGGATCAATCTATGCCGGGAACCAATACCGATGCGGCAAATAATTCCGGTGAACCCATGGCCAGTGCCCATGAAGCCGATTGGGCCAACAGTTTGTTACTTGCCGCCCCTACTCCATCCGATCATCGGGAAATGGTCTTCATCGATACGTGGGTTGAGGATTATCAGACCCTCATGAACGGTATCCATCCAAGCGCGGAAGTCATTCTTCTGGATGCGGGGCGGGACGGCATTGAACAAATTGCCGAGGTGCTCAAGGGCCGGAGCGGTATCGACGCCATTCATCTCATCGGGGAAGGCACCGAAGCGGAACTGCATTTGGGCACGGCCTTTCTCACCAACGATTCGATCAGCAATCACTATGCGGCGCTGTTGAGTCAGATCGGACAGAGTTTGTCTGCGGACGCCGATCTGTTGATCTATGGTTGTAGTTTTGGACGCGGTCAGGCCGGTTTCTCGGCGATCCAAACCCTAGCCGAACTGACAGGGGCTGATATTGCCGCGAGCACGGACCGGACCGGGCACGTCAGCGAATATGCCAACTGGAAATTGGAAGTAGCAACCGGGTTCATTGAAACGTCGGTCGCCATTGGCGAAGCCACCCAGGAAGCCTGGGAGGGCGTGTTGGCCACTTTTACCGTGACCAATACCAATGACGCCGGAGCGGGGTCACTCCGACAGGCCATCACCGACGCCAACGCTGCACCCGGAACCGACACCATCATCGTGCCGATCGGCACGTATGTCTTGACCACAGGAAAGCTGGATATTGATGACAGTGTGATCATCACCGGAGCCGGCGCGGATACCACCATCATCGATGGCAACGCGAATGAACGGGTATTTGAAACCAAGGGCAGCATTACGGTCACAATGAGCGGACTGACCATTCAAAATGGACGGGAAAGCGGCAATGGGGCCGGAGTGTTGGTCGATGGCTCCAGCATTTTGAATCTCAGCGATGCCAGGTTAACGAATAACGACGGCACGGGTGGCGACGGCGGCGCTTTTCACGTGCATGGCACGCTGAATCTCAACCGGGTCCTCATTGATAATAATTTGGCCGATAAGGGCGCCGGGATTTATTTTCATGGAGCCGATGGGGGTTCTCTGACCAACGTCACAATCAGTGGCAATACTGCGGTCAACGAAGGAGGCGGGATCTGGACAGAAAATCCGATCACGATCATGAATTCAACCATTGCCTTCAACACAGCACCCATTGGCGGAGGCGTGTATGACAAGGACGGCATGGAGATCACCCTCACCAATTCGATTCTCCATAATCCCGGGTCACCCAACAGTTATGGCACGTTAATCTCGGGTGGGACCAATATCGATAGCGATGGCACGGCGGGATTGGGAGATCCGTTGGACGGCCAGGACCCCATGTTGGGCGGTCTGGCAGACAACGGGGGGCCGACCTGGACCCATGCACTCCTGGCGGGCAGCCCAGCCCTCAACGCGGGCACGACATCCGGCGCACCTGCCGTCGATCAACGGGGATTGACCCGTGATGCCGCACCGGATATCGGCACGTACGAATATAAGTCCTCCGCTTTTGTTTCCAAGAATGAATTCATGGTCAACGCTCCTTCCGGAGACAACGAAATGACGAGCGGCCCGCTGCGCGGGGCCGAGCGGGCGGTGGATATCGCCCCGAACGGTGACTATGTGGTGGTGTGGACGAACGGCACGTCTAACGACAAAGTGTATGCCAAAGTCTTTGACGCCAGCGGCAATCAGAAGGTCGCACAATTTCAAGTCAATATTGGTGGTGGGACCAACAATTGGACAGATGTGGCCGTAGACGACAGCGGGAATTTCGTGATCACCTGGACGCAAGGAAACGATGTGTTCATGCGTCGCTTCCTGGCCAACGGCACCGCCGTCGACGCCGGGGACGTAATGGTCAACACCGGCACTGCTAACACTCAACAAAACCCGTCCGTCAACATGAACGGTAACGGCGAATTCGTAATCGCCTGGGAAGGCGATGGCGGCGGCAACGAGGGGATCTTTGTGCGACAGGGCACCTTTAGCGGTGGGTTGGTCGGCAGCGACATCACCGTCAACACCGCCGCTGCCGCGAAGGACCCGTCTGTGGGGATTGACGATTCGGGAAACTTCGTCGTCGTGTGGGATAACGGGTCGGACGTGTTCTTTCAACTCTACAACAACGCGGGCGTTCCCCAAAACAGCGGTCAGGTTGACGTGATCTTACAGGCCAGCGCCGGCGGGACGGCGGTGGATATGAATGGCGACGGCCGGTTCACGGTAGCCTATCACGCTACCGTTCTGGATGTGGATGTCTACGTCAGGCAATTCGATGCAACGGGCAACTCGCTCTTCCTCCCGAAAACTGTCAACACCACGACACTCTTGAGCACCCAAACCAATCCCTCGATCACCATGGACGATCTCGGTGAATTCATCGTCGTCTGGGAGGGCACCGGCAACCAGCCGGGACAGGGTGACGGTTCGGGGGTCTTCGGTCAAAAGTTCAACGCCGGCGGTCAAAAAATCGGATTCGAATTTTTAATCAATCAAACCACCGCCAACACCCAGGACCGTGCCTCGGTAGCCATGCTGGACCGGGACAACTTCGTGGCCGTGTGGACCGGCAGCGACGGCGCCCAAACCGATATTTTTGCCCGCCAATACGGAAGTACAGCCGCCCCAACGCTGGACCTTGATGTGAATAACAGCAGTGGAGCTTCGGACAATGATTATGCCTTCACCTTTACCGAGGACGACGGCCCCACGGCCATTGCCGACAGCGATACCGATCTGGCGGATGGGGACAGCACAACGTTCGCCTACGTGACCCTGTCCGTCAGCGGCCTGCTGGACGGCAATGCGGAAGTCTTAATCCTCGACGGCGATACCTTTGCCCTGGCTACCGACGCGCCAGGCCAGGACACTACCGGCGGCAACTACCATGTCCGCGTGTCCACGGCCGCCGGTACGGCGATCGTCAGCATCATTAAGCAGGGCGGCGGCACCTTTAGCGAAGCGGAGGTAGAAACGCTCATCAAGTCCATTCAATACCAGCACACGAATACGGACGCTCCCACCGACGGGAACCGGCTGATCGAGATAAGGGTGAACGACGGCACCACGGACAGTGCGGCAGCCCGCACGACCATCAACGTGGATCCTGCCAATGATCAGCCGGTCTTCAGTGGTCTGGACAACACGCCTATCTTTACGGAAGGCGGTGCGCCGGTGGTGCTCGACAGTAATGCCACGATCACCGACGCTGAACTGGATGCCGCCAATGATTACAACGGCGCCACACTCACCTTAGCCCGGAACGGAGGTGCTAACGGCGACGATATGTTCGCCAATACCGGTACTCTCAATGCCTTGACCGAAAGCGGTAGCCTGGTTGTTGGCGGCACGACCATCGGCACCGTCACCACCAACAGCGCCGGCACGCTGGTCTTGACCTTCAACGGCAATGCCACGACCGCACTCGTGAATAGCACGCTGCAACAAATTGCCTATGCCAATAGCAGCAATACGCCGCCCGCCAACGTCCAGATCGACTTCACGATCGACGACGGCAACGCGGGCGGACAAGGCAGCGGTGGCGCGATGACCAATACGGGATCCATCACCGTCACCATCAATGCGGTCAATGACCCACCAACCCTCGATTTGGATGTAAACGACAGTTCCGGGGCCACGGGGAACGACTATACCCTTACATTTACTGAAGGCGGCGGACTGATTGGCATCGCCGACAGCGACACGGATGTGGTCGATCCGGACAATACCACCTTCGCCTATGTGAAACTGGGCGTGAGCGGTCTGCTGGACGGCAATGCCGAGACGCTCGTGCTCGACGGCGACACCTTTACTCTGGCGACCGCCGTGGCCGGACAGGACACCACCGGCGGAAACTATCATGTGATGCTCGCCACCGGGGCCGGAACAGCCACTGTCACCATTACCAAACAAGGAGGCGGGACATTTACCGAGGCCGAGACGGAGACTTTGATCCAGGCGATTCAGTACCAGCACACGGATACGAACGCTCCCACCGATGGAAACCGGTTAATCGACGTCTATGTCAACGACGGCACGGCAGATAGTGCCGCCGCACGAACGACCATCAACGTCGATCCCGTCAATGATCCCCCGGTAGCCGTGGGGGACGGTTTTATCGTCAACGAAGGGTCGACCATCCGGCTGAACCTTTCCAACAATGATAGCGATCCCGATGACGGGTTGGATCTGACCAGCATCACCATTGTCTCTGGCCCCACCAATGGCACCATCACGAGCATCAATCCCGATGGGACGGTGGATTATACTCATAACGGCTCCGAAACCCTCTCTGATAGTTTCACCTATACGATCCGGGATCTTTCCGGGCTCATCTCTAATACGGTCACGGTGGACGTGACCGTGACCCCGGTCAACGATCCCCCCACAGCAATAGCCGACAGCTTCACCGTCAACGAGGGATCCACGAACACGCTGAATCTTTCCAACAATGATACCGACCCGGATGACGCGTTGGATCTGACCAGCATCACGATTGTCTCCGGCCCCGCCAATGGCACCATCACGAGCATTAATCCCGATGGGACGGTGGATTATACTCATAATGGCTCCGAAACCCTCTCTGATAGTTTCACCTATACGATCCGGGATGTCTCCGGCGCCACATCAAATCCCATCAGAGTGGACGTGACCGTGACCCCGGTCAACGATGCCCCCGTCATCACCTCCGATGGAGGAAGTGCCACCGCCAATATTTCCGTGACTACCGGCACTGCGGCGGTGACGGATGTGCATGCCACAGATGCAGAGAACAATCCTCTGACCTACAGCATTGTGGGCGGTGTCGATGCGGCGTTATTCACCATCGATCCTGCGACCGGGGTCCTGACATTCATCACCGCTCCGGATTTCCAGGCACCTGGCGATGTCGGGGCCGATAACATCTATGACGTGATCGTCCAGGTCTCCGATGGCACAGCCGTCGATACGCAGGCCATCGCCGTCACGGTGACCCAAGCCAATGTCCCGCCCCAAATTTTTATTCCCCCGCCACCGGACCCTGCGCCCTCATCCGATCCCCCCCCGAGAGAGGCCGGGGAAGACACTACGGAGGACCAGGCGCCGGGCAATGGGGGCAGTCTTGATCCCGGCTCGCCAGGGAATATCCCTGACGGCGGCCAGGGCTCCACCATCACTGGCGCCAAAAATTCCGTGACGGAGAATTCGCCGGGACGACACGAATTGCCCGCTAAGCAAGAGGATGGAGCACGCACGGGTCTCGTGGGGATAGTGAGTGACATGTGGAGCGTGCTCAGGAAGCCCCTTGATATCACAGGCTTCAAGGATGAAATCCGGTCTTTATTGACGAAGTCGAGATTTCTTCAGGATCTGGATCGCGTCCGCGACAATGTTCAGGAGGTCGCGGACACGGAACAAACCTATTTGGCCTCCAGCATTGCGGTCTCCACCGGATTGTCGATCGGCTATGTCGTCTGGCTCCTGCGTAGCGGGGTGCTATTGACGGCCCTGCTTTCGTCGGTGCCGGCCTGGCAGTTTGTGAATCCCCTGTTGGTGCTGGATGCCGCCGGGAAGAAGAAACGACAACAGGGGCAGAAAGGCGTGGACGGCGATTCGGTGGAGTCCCTGTTTGAGAAACCCGCCGCATCTGCCGAGATGGGTGAGGAGAAGACCGGGGCCGCCGCTAAGGCCCTTCGAGCCCGGTGGTTCCATTGGAATAAGGGATGAACATTCTTTCGACAAAATCTCGTCTGGCTTTCGGCCAGGTCAGTCTCCTTATCAGTGTGTTGCTGGCAGCAAGCTTGTTTGGTCTGATGCCGGACCGAACCGGAGCGGTTCGCCAGGGACGCGCGGCTCTGGCCGAATCCATTGCGGCCAATAGCACGATCCTGATTACCCAGGATGATGTTGACCGCCTGGAGGGGATTTTACAGTTAGTCGTGGACCGTAACCCAGACCTGTTGTCTGCCGGATTGCGAACTGAATCGGGTGATTGGCTTGTCACAATAGGTGACCATAAGAACCATTGGCAGGACCACCATTCGGACTATTCGTCTAATACCCAGGTGACGGTCGCTATCTGGGAAGGGGAAGACAAATGGGGCCAGGTCGAACTACGATTTACACCGTTAATTGACGAAGGCTGGATCGGGTTTATCATGGGCCCACAGCCACAACTCCTGCTATTTGTAGGTCTGATGTGTTTCATCGGATTTTATCTGTATTTGGGAAAAATGTTGAAGCAACTCGATCCCTCACAGGCTGTTCCTGAACGTGTGCGATCCGCTCTGGATACGATGGCAGAAGGGCTCCTAGTGCTCGACAACAAAGGGCAAATCATGCTGGCGAATCGGGCCTTTGCCACGTTGTTAACCAAGATGCCTGAAGCACTCTTGGGACAGGCAGTCGGGGCGTTTCCCTGGTCGGACATCGAAGGCCATCCGTTGGCACCGGGGACACACCCCTGGCATATCGCATTGAATTCGGGAGAGGCGCAAAAGAACGAACGCGTCCGATTGACTCTGCCCGACGGCAGACGGCTGACGTTCATGATTAACTGCTCCCCTATCCTTGGCAGCGGAGCCAAAAATGTCGGGGTCCTGGTCAGCTTTGACGACGTCACCCAATTGGAAGAAGCGGAAATCGAGCTACTGAAGTCCAAAGAGGAGGCCGTGGCGGCCAATCAAGCCAAGAGCGCCTTCCTGGCCAACATGAGTCATGAAATCCGCACGCCGATGAATGCCATCCTGGGTTTCACCGAACTGATTAAACGCGGGTACGGACGTGACTCGGTTGAGACGCGTAAACACCTCGAGATCATCCATTCCAGTGGCAAACATTTGCTTGACCTCATTAACGATATTCTGGATCTCTCGAAGGTCGAGTCGGGGCGCCTGGAGATCGAACGGGTACGATTCAATCCCTACCTTGTGATTATGGATGTCGTCAGGGTTCTGGGTGTGCGGGCTCACGAGAAGGGCATCGAACTCGAGCTCAAGATACCGGATGACGTCCCGGAGACCATTATCGGCGATCCGGGCCGGATTCGCCAGATTATCACCAACCTGGTGGGAAACGCGGTGAAATTTACGGAGCGCGGTGCGGTCACGGTGACTGCATACGCCAAGCGGGTCGCCGAGGACCTGATCCAATTTCATATCGATGTCGCAGACACCGGTATTGGAATGAATGTAGAGGCCACTCAGCGAATTTTTGAAGATTTTGTCCAGGCCGATGCGTCGGTGACCCGAAAATTTGGTGGAACCGGCCTGGGATTAGCTATCAGCCGCAAGTTCGCGCGCGCCCTGGGTGGGGATATTACGGTGGACAGTCAGCCGGGAGTCGGCAGTGTATTCAAGATTACACTGGATGCTGGCAGTGCAAGGGAAGTAGCCTGGGTCACACCCGAGCAGGCCTTAGCGACCAACGAATCGGGCATGATGCAGGAACATACCAACTGGGTCTTTCCATCGGCCAGAATCCTGGTCGTGGACGATGGCCCGGAAAACCGCGAATTCGTGAAGGTGGTCCTGGAGGGTTATGGTCTGAGCATCGACGAAGCGGGGAATGGTCTGATAGGAGTAGAAATGGCTACGGCCGGCGAGTATGACATCATTCTCATGGACATGCAGATGCCCGAGATGGACGGACTTACTGCCACTCGCACGTTACGCAACAGAGGCCTGCAAATCCCCATTCTTGCGCTCACCGCCAACGCCATGAAAGGCTTCGAGCAGGAGTTATTTGATGCCGGATTTTCCGACTATCTCACCAAACCCATCGACATCGACCGGTTCCTGGCTAAATTGGCTCAGTTCCTCCATGGTCAACCGGTCGGTCAATCATCCGCGCAAGCTGTCCTCCCGGAGTCCTCGCACCATCACGCCTCACCGATTGAGGATTCTTCACCCATTGTTTCCAAGTTAGGGTCAAGCAACCCGAAATTCGCCAACGTGATTGCCCGTTTTGTGGGTCGCCTGGGCGAACAACTGCAGGCGATGGATGCTGCCTATTCGAATCGGGATATGGAGGCCCTGGCCAAGTTGGCTCATTGGCTGAAGGGTGCGGGCGGCACAGTAGGGTTTGATGTGTTGAACCTGCCGGCTGCTGAACTGGAAGCCGCAGCCAAGGCTGCCGACCTGGCAGCCATCGAACAGCATCTTCACCACCTACAGCTTCTGGCGACACGAATAGCTCATGGGGCTGGAGGCACCATAGAGCCGGTGGGGGTAGGAGTGTCCTCTGCCTGCAAGTCTACCGGAGAAGGCCCCGGCTGAACTTTCAACGTCGGGTACTGCCCCTGGCTGACCTTCCAGCTCAATCCATGTCATTTGGCCTCATGGTATCCATTCACTGTCGGCCGGCATTTTTACGATTTTTCCGACGGGTAGACTTTATTTTCCCTTTCGAAAGACCGAAAAGTCTGCATAGGCAAAGAACACCCTTGGCCTGACGGCCGAGACACCGGCCTTTTTAAGCGTTGAAGTGATCGCGACATGAAAACTGAACAGGCAGATCAGAGAGCACTCCAATCAAATACCGACGGGCTGCTCTTGGTGAAACCCGTTCTGAATGAATTGGGATGCGATGAAAACTCCCTGACTCAGGCCACGATCATGATGGTCGACGACGAGGAAACGACCATGGAGATCATGCGGGCCTATCTGGAGGATGCCGGGTATCAGCATTTTGTGCTCGTGGAGGATTCCTCTCTGGCCATGGAGCAGATTGAAGAGCATCGACCGGATATCCTGTTACTTGATCTGATGATGCCAAAAGTCCCGGGATTCGAAATCCTGCAGCATGTGAGGAACCATCCCAAACTACAACATCTTCCTGTCATTATCCTGACTTCCTCCTCAGACGCGGAAACCAAACTCCAGGCTCTTGACCGGGGTGCCACAGATTTTCTCGCCAAACCGGTCGATCCCAGTGAATTAAAACTTCGGGTTCGCAATACGCTTGCCGCCCGAGCCTATCAGAACCAACTTGCCTATTATGATGCCTTGACGAAATTGCCGAACCGGAGTTTGTTTCTCGACCGATTGGCTTGGTTTATCCAGCGAGCGGAACGCCATCATGACAACCTGGTTTTGCTCCATATTACCCTCAACCAGTTCAAGCGCCTTTCCACAACCTTCGGGCCGGAAATCTCGGATCTGCTCATCACGCAGATCGCAGAGCGGATGAGTTCCTGCATGCGCCGATCGGATGTCTTTGGGCGGGGAATACCCGATTCGACTGAGCTGGATAGCCTGTTTCGCGTGGATGGGGATGAATTCTCTTTATTGTGCCCGACGATGGCACAGACCGAACATGCAACCAAGTTGGCTTCTCGTATCCTCAAGGTCATGGAATCTCCATTTAATGCCAATGGGACCGAGGTCTACATTTCCCCGAGTATTGGTATTGCAAGTTTTCCTGCGGATGCCACAGACCTGACCGCCCTCATCCAATGCGCCGTTGGTGCGAGCACCCAGGCCAACTTGCATGGAAGAGGAGGTTTCAATTTTTATTCGAGCGAACTGAATGCTCAAAGCCTGGAGCGCCTGCGCATGGAAGCAGACTTGCGCCATGCGATCGAGGGAGAGCAACTGCTGTTGTATTATCAGCCGAAGGTGGAGGTAAAGAGCGGTCACATCATCGGGGTCGAAGCGCTGGTTCGATGGCAGAAACCGGACGGCACGCTTATCTTCCCGGATCAATTCATTCCCTTAGCCGAAGAGACCGGCCTGATCATCTCTCTGGGTGAATGGGTGCTCAAAGAAGCGTGCGCGCAATTAGCCCGCTGGCAGGCTCAGGGCATATGGCTTCAGGTGGCGGTCAATGTGTCGGCAAAACAATTCAATGACGGTTATCTGGTGCATTTGGTGAAGGAGACTTTACAGAGCAAGGGGATCGATGCAAAGTATCTAACACTCGAGCTGACGGAAAGCCTCTTAATGGGAAACGCAGAGCAGGCCGTGGAGACCTTGAACCACCTGATGGCCCTGGGGCCAAAGATTTCAATGGATGATTTTGGAACCGGCTACTCATCTCTCAGCTATTTGAAACGTTTTCCCATTCATGAGTTGAAGATCGACCGCTCCTTTTTGACCGATATTACCCATAACCCTGAAGCCCGGGCCTTGGTCTCTGCCATGATTTATCTGGCGCATGAATTTTCTCTGACGGTTGTCGCCGAAGGGGTAGAGAATCAGGAGCAACTTGATCTTCTCTCCAATCTGAATTGCGACCACTACCAGGGTTATTTCTTCAGCCGACCTATCAGGGTTGAGGCCCTGGCTAGTCTGCTCCATCCGGAATGCCATTCGGTAAAGGCCTAGACTCTTTCGCTGGAGATCTCGCAATCTCGCCTGTTCGCTGGACATCGACCCCGTTCGCTCCAATGCCATCTCCTGTCATCCGGTCGGATCGTCTTTTCCATACACCGAAGCCCCACCCATTCCCCACTCTTGGGGTGCAAAAAAAATCCCTGTACAAAGGCTGATTTTTACGCATCTCACGATCTCCCTACCCGACACGCGTTTGTAAATACTTGAAAAAACTTTCTGAAACGTCAGATGGGTTCAACGAGCGACGCAATCGGGAAGTCCTGGGAAAATCGTGGAGTACGAACATAAAAAAACGGGAATTTCCAGATCCCGCTCAACCTCTGCCGGTTGGGGGTTCTTTTGCAGACTTTAATGCATATGTTTGATTTCTCAATTCTTTCCGGTAAACGACCGACAATAATGAATGGAAACCTCTAACAGCGTGAAAATCTCAGATGAAGATAATCGGTATTATCATAGGCATGCCCCCCGTTTCTAAACACATCAAAGCTCCAAATCTTCGCTTGTAACCATGAATACCGGCATTGCCAGCTATAGAAATATCTTCGTCGGTCGCCAGCCCATTTTAGGTCCGAACCTGAAAACTATCGGCTATGAGGTGCTGTATCGAGACTGTGAATCCAACTCCGCGAACATCCCTGATGAAGCAATGGCCACAGCCCAGGTCCTCTTAAACACCTACCTCGATATTGGCCTGGAGCATGTGGTGGGAACCCACCTGGCTTTTTTGAATATTCCCACACAATTTTTATTAGATAAACATTGTGAGGCGCTCCCGAAACACCGCGTGGTCTTGGAAATATTAGAAACGGTGGAGCCCACCCAAGAAGTCATTGAAGCCATGACCTCCCTCTCTCAGCAGGGCTATACCATTGCCCTGGATGATTTTGTCTTCCATGATCGCTTTCGACCGTTTCTGGAATTGGCCGATATCGTAAAAATCGATGTGTTAGGTAAAAGCTCCGAACAATTACAACACGAGACCCAACAGCTCCGGAATTACCACGCCCGCCTCCTCGCCGAAAAAGTGGAAACACGGGAGGCCTTTGAGACCTGTAAACAACTTGGGGTTTTCTATTTTCAAGGATTCTTCTTTTATCGCCCTGATATTATTCGCGGGCACGAAATCCCAGGCAATCGTGTCGCCCTCCTGGAATTATTAGGAAAAATTCAGGATCCCAATATCTCCTTTGAAGGTCTGGTCGAGTGTATCCGAAACGATTTGTCTTTGAGCTACAAGATTCTTCGATATGTCAATTCGGCTTCTGTCGGACTTCCCAGGCGAGTGGAATCCATTGAGCAAGCTGCCTGTATGGTAGGCCTCGACCGGATACGCACCTGGGCCTCCCTCATTGTAATGGCCATTGGAAAGGACCAGCCGATGGAAATGCTGGTGATTGCCTTGGTGCGAGCGAAAATGTGCGAGAGCTTGGGACAGCAGCTTGGCGCGGATTCTCCAGAGAAGTATTTCACCATGGGCCTTCTGTCAGTCTTAGAAGCCTTGTATGGATCTTCTATGGAAAAACTTGTGGGGAACCTTCCGCTCCCGGACGATATTCTTGAAGCCTTAATACTGGAGAAGGGAACAATGGGAACTGCGTTGCGTAGCGTGAAAGCCTACGAAAAGGGGGAGTGGTTGCAACTTAAAACACTCCAACTCTCCCCTGGCACAATTCGGGATTTCTATGTGCAAGCCATTGATTGGGCCAACCACTTCTCTCCTATGATTGAGGAGCCCGCATGACAGTCTGACAAAACCGCCCAGTTGCTCACATTCGCTTACTTCAGCCCCCATCCCCTTAAGACTCCCCTCGCTCTTGTAATCGCTGCCAGATTTTTTTTGAGAAATTAGGCATCCCTATATCCACATGTTAGAATGATTTAGGGCTATCGGGTAGTTGGTCTGATTGATGCCACCTCAACACACATTCACAAGTCACTATAAAAATTAAAGATATTTATGACATTCATCCCAACTTCGGAAATCACTCCCATCTCTTCATCCGGAAAGACCTCCCGCAGGAGAAACCTTCCTTCCTGGTTCAAAGTCCGTTTTCGGCCGGGCCCCCATTACCAGGAAATCCGTGAACTGATGGATACCCACCGCCTGCATACCATTTGCGAAGAAGCCCGATGTCCGAATATCTGGGAATGTTGGAATAATCGAACCGCCACGTTTCTTATTCTTGGAGATATTTGCACCAGGCGGTGTCATTACTGTTCGGTTACCACCGGACGCCCATCTGCAGTGGACCGAGAAGAGCCTCAGCGGGTGGCAGATGCCGTCAAGCTCCTTAAACTGCGGCACGCGGTGGTGACATCGGTTAATCGAGACGATCTCCCCGATGGAGGGGCTGTATTGTTTGCGGAGACCATTCAACGAATCCGCCATGAAAATCCCGCATGCACCGTCGAAGTATTGATCCCGGACTTCCAAGGACATCAGACTGATCTGGAAATAGTCATGCAGGCCAAGCCGGATATTTTGAATCATAATATTGAGACCATTCCTCGCCTTTTCCCTTCCATTCGTCCACAGGGAAAATACCAACGCTCGCTTCAGGTCCTTGATTGGGCCAAGACCATGGGAGGACGAACCAAATCGGGGCTCATGGCAGGTCTGGGAGAATCAAACGATGAAATCCGTCAGGTGATGCGGGATCTTCGCCGAGTGAATTGCGACATTCTGACCATCGGCCAATACCTTCAACCGACTATCCAGCATGCGCCGGTTTCTCGATACTATAGTCCGGAGGAATTCGAAGAATTCAAACAGGAGGGAACGGCTTTAGGTTTTCAGCACGTAGAGTCCGGCCCCCTCGTCCGCTCGTCTTACCATGCAGAAGAGCAAACACACGGACAGACCCGTGCCTGAATCCCAAGCCATTCGATCTGGTGGGCCGCAGACCCCAGTCAGACCGGTTGGTGAAGATCTAATCGTGAACCAGGCTTGTCGGACTTGGAAAAAGAATAATTCTGCTTCTGGGCGAGGGAATCCAAATACACATGCTCGCAGAGGTTCCGAAGAGTGACAAAATCGAATTGCGTATACTCGTGACAGCAGGTTTCACATTTCATCATTGGCCTTCTCTCCAATAATTTGCAAACGTGCACCGAATACATTAAAATTAGCGGAAGGACGAACACTTCGAACTACGCACCGTATCTCCCCCAAGTGATAAAGTGAATAATTCTGAAATGTCCACCCTTCCCGCATTTGTGACATCGCGGTGTTGTTCTTCTATCTCCTTCCGCGATGCCTTCCTCTCCTAAAATTCTTTCTCACGGCTTTTTCTCATAGAACCAATTTCGGCACTCACTGTTATCGAATGATCAACGCATGTCCGTCCGGGGCCGAGACCAGAGCACTAACGGGTTGCCCGAGTTCTTTTTGCCCATTCGGAAAGGCAGTATCTTTCCCCACCTGGATTTTGATCGGTTGTTCGGCTGACGCCCCTTCAATGATAAAAAGGTCTCCCTGGATAGCCTGAAGCGTCCCTTCCACATTGACATATCGTGCCGTCGAAGTCGGCGAATTGGTCTGAAGTTCCTGCCGAACTTGGGGTGTTTGAGCCATCTGTTCCCCGTCCATGGCAAGCCCCGGAAGAACTCCCTGGAAACAACCCATCACCAACATCAAGATACAAAGTTTGGTCAATGGTTTCATTTCAACCTCCTTCCACGACAAATAAATGCACCTAAAAACCTTATCGTGTTTCATCGCTGACATGAAATAAAACATTGCAAGGCTCATTCCCTACTATGACATCTTTTTTTTCATGAACAACTTCAAGTGGTTAGATGTCATCTGTGGCAAACCGCAACAGGTGACACATAAGGATGTGCAGGCAATCGCCTACAACTTCACCAACAAAGCTGTAGGGAGATAAATGCAGATGGGCAGATACCGGAAAACGAGGGGCCCTTTCTCCGGTTGATGAAGAAGGGGCCCTTGTGAAGGATGATTTATTTGGAACGCGCCATGCGCCCCAACCTCTCAGGTTTAAACAAGAAATCTCCTCAAGAGGAACTTTTCATGATTCAAGATGGCTTTTCTCTATCCCACCATGATGACCATGCTATTTTTTGGGATACTCTCCATGAGGGTTTTTGCTTTCATGTATCTCCCCTCCATGAAAGGCCATCCCTTCCATATGCTCACGAAGCCGGGACCGAAACTGCTCATATTGCGCGGGCGTCAAGACCTCTTTGACTTTGAGATAAACCCCGACACGATACATCATCATGTTTTTTTGTAATAGGCTGATTTCATCGACCTTACTGGCAATGGCGGCCATATCGGGTTGCTTCGCATCCATGAGAGTCCCCATATCGACCATCGCCACCCGCAAATCGGCCCCGTTCTGAATCATGGTTTTCCGATAGTCCAATTCAAGCGGACGGAGCCGGGTCACCTGATCCTCGGAAAGACCCAGCTCCTCTTTCATGTCCAAGGGAGAAAGACCACCATGATGTTCCATCCCTTCATGAGCACTGTTTCCATATCCCATTCCCGCATGCGGCTGTTTCCCATGTGGATCTTGTGCACTCCCGGGGTCCGCTCCTGCCAAGGACCCTGTTCCCCCCACTAATGCCACCAATCCCGCCACGACCATGAAGTGTTTCAAACCCTGCATACTCAAATCCCCTTTCTTGAAAGTAAAATTATTCGCCCTTCCCAAACCAATGACCCATGCCTATTTTATAGTCAACTCCGCACTCCATAAAAATTTCTTAATTAACTATAGCAAATTCATCGGGAAAGTTGGGGGGAAGGTCACGAGCAAGGTATACTGGAGTTATGCGTCATTATTCGGAGATGAAATCTAAGAGAAAGAGAAGGTGAGATGGAAGATTTTTTGCCAGGCCTAGCGGGGGTTCCTGCCGCGAAATCAACAATCAGTTATGTCGATGGAAACCAGGGAATTCTCGAATATCGCGGGATCCCGATCGAGGAACTTGCCACCCGAAGCACCTTTACCGAAACGGCGTTTTTATTATTATTCAACCGGCTTCCAACCCGGGAAGAACTCTCCCGGTTTCAGGAGGATCTTACTCATCATCGGCGGATCAAATATCGTATCACCGATCTCCTGAAATGCCTCCCGGAGCATGGACACCCGATGGATGCCCTGCAAGCGGCAGTCGCCGCCCTCGGCATGTTTTATCCGGTGCCGGATGTCCGTGATGATGCCACCCGGTACTGGACCGCTGTCCGGCTCATCGCCAAACTCCCCACCATCGTTGCCGCCTTTGCCCGCCTGCGTCATGGCGATGAGCAGATACAACCGCGTGACGACCTGTCCTTCGCCGAAAACTTTCTGTACATGCTCACCGAAAAAGTCCCTGCTCCCGATATTGCCAGGATGTTCGATATCTGTTTGATTCTTCATGCCGAACACACCATGAACGCCTCGACATTTAGCGGACTGGTGACAGCCTCCACACTAGCCGATCCGTTTACGGTCATCGCCTCTGCCATTGGCACTCTAGAAGGCCCATTACATGGCGGCGCCAATGAGGCGGTCATTCACATGCTGGAGGAGATAGGAACGGTTGAGGCTATTCCTGCATACCTGGACCAGAAATTTTCATTAAAGCAAAAAATTATGGGGTTCGGGCATCGGATTTATAAAGTCAAAGACCCACGCGCCACCGTGTTACAAGAGTTCGCCCAGGAATTGGATACCCGACCGGATGGCAATTCCTTATTTGCGCTGGCCAGGGCGGTTGAGCAGGAAATGGAAAAACGCGTGGGACCCAAAGGCATACGGCCCAACGTGGATTTTTACTCCGGGATTATTTACCATCGAATGGGCATCGACACTGATTTATTCACCCCGATCTTTGCGATGGCAAGGGTGGCGGGGTGGTTAGCGCACTGCTTTGAACAATATCAGGATAATCATTTATTCCGGCCTGACCAGATTTATGAGGGGCCTCGCCATCGTGCATATCAATCAGTGGAAACGCGTGAAACCCGTTGATCGGGTCACATACCCGACCGACATCATTGCTGTAAGAATCTTTGTGCCACGCATAGGTGCCTGGAAACAATGAACTCTTCCTTTTCTTATGATGTGCTCGTCATTGGGGCCGGCCTGGCCGGCATGCGGGCCGCCATCGCCGCGCATACCCAGGGGGCTTCTGTGGCTATCATGACAAAAGTGCATCCTGTGCGCAGTCATTCCAATGCCGCGCAAGGCGGCATTAACGCCGCCCTGACCGACCGGGGAGACCACTGGGAAGACCATGCCTTCGAAACGGTGAAAGGCAGTGATTATCTCAGCGACCAGGACGCCGTTGAGGTTCTCGCTCAAGAAGCCGGCCAGGATATTATCGCCTTGGAGCATATGGGGGTCATTTTTAACCGAAACGAGGAAGGCCAGCTCGGGACGCGCCGGTTCGGCGGACAGAAACGGGCACGAACGTTTTTTGTGTCCGACTTTACCGGGCAGGCGCTGCTTCACGTGCTGTATGAACAAACGCTGCAGGCAAAAATTCCCGTCTATGAAGAATGGTTTGCGACCTCCCTCGTGAAAGACGATCAGGGCCGGTGTGCCGGAGTGGTGGCCTTTGAAATTCGCACAGGAACGTTCGCACTATTTCGAGCCAAAGCCGTGATCATGGCCACAGGCGGCTTAGGCCGGGTGTACGAACCCAGCACCAACGCCTTGATTTGTACGGGAGATGGCATGGCCGTGGCCTACCGTGCCGGGGCGCCCTTAATGGATATGGAAATGGTGCAGTATCACCCGACGACCCTGAAGGGGAAGGGCCTCCTGATTACAGAAGCCGCCAGAGGAGAAGGGGCTTATCTTCTCAACAGCAAGGGGGAGCGCTTCATGGAACGCTACGCGCCCAATATGCTGGAGCTGGCTTCACGAGATGTCGTCTCCCGTGCGGAACAAATTGAAATCAATGAAGGGCGCGGCATCAAAGGCTGCGTCCTGCTCGACTGCCGGCATTTGGGACGGGCCTTTCTTCAGGATCGTCTCGGACAAATCTATGCCGAAGCCAAAACGTTTGCCAATATCGATTTGGCCGAGGAGCCCTTACCCATCCGCCCAGGGATGCATTACCAGATGGGAGGCATCAAAACCGATACCGAAGGCCGATGTTGGGATGTCAAAGGCCAATGGGCCGGCGTGCCAGGTCTTTTCGCTGCGGGAGAAACCGCGTGCGTGAGCTTGCATGGCGGCAACAGGCTTGGCGCGAACTCTCTCTTGGACACCGTCGTATTTGGACGACGGGCAGGAACATGTGCCGCGGAGTATGCCCATACACTCCCTTCTTCCACCATTCCGGACAGCGCGATGGAGGCAGACACACGTCTGGTGGCGGACATCGTGTCACGGAAAGGACCGGGAGAACGAGCGGCTGCGTTGCGTCTGGAGATGGGCACCACCATGAACCGGCATGTGTCGGTCTTTCGTGAGGAGGAAGGCATGGAGACCGCCCTCCACCATATCACCCAATTGAAAGCACGCTGGCCCGATCTCACCATCCAGGATAAAGGGCAGGTGTTTAATACCGGGCTGATCGCGGCATTGGAACTGGGGTTTATGTTGGACTGTGCCGAAGCCATTATTGTGGGCGCGCTCACCAGACAGGAAAGCCGAGGGGCCCATTTCCGGACGGACTATCTTGATCGGGACGACGAACACTGGCTCAAACATGTGTTGCTGTATCATAGACCCGATGCTCCGCCACACGTCGACTATCTCCCGGTGCGCATCACCCAATGGCAACCGCAAATTCGCGTCTATTAATGCAATTAAATGGCCCATCATGGCTTCTTCGGAACCTGAGAGTTGCGAAGACATCCGGTAACGGCTTGAAGGAGGTATACTGTAAGCATAAGCCGAGGAAACATACCCACTGATGCACACCACTCTTCGCATACGCCGCTTTAATCCGGAGCACGATCATCCCTCCTCGTATTATCAGGAATATGATCTGGAAATTGATCCTTCCGACAGTGTCCTCGATGGACTGATTAAAATTCGAGAAACCATCGATGATTCCTTAACACTGCGTTGTTCCTGTCGCGGAGCTATTTGCGGGTCCTGCGGCATGCGCATTAACGGGCACGCCACACTGGCCTGCAAAACCAAGATGATTTCGGTCGCCTCGGAAGGAGGGACGATTCAGGTTGAACCCATGAACAATATGCCGGTCATCAAGGATCTGGTCACGGATATGGCACCGTTCTGGTCAAAGATTCGACAAATTCAGCCGTGGCTCCAAACGGAAGGGCCGCCTCCAACCGCTGAATACACCGCATCCCCGAAGTCCATGAGCCACCTTTCCGGGGTCATGAGCTGTATCATGTGTGGCGTCTGCGTCTCCGACTGCACGGTCCTGGATATTGACAAGACGTTCGTCGGGCCTGCTGCCCTGGCGAAAGCCTACCGGTTCGTCGCCGACCCGCGGGATGCGGCGGCTTCCCAACGACTGAATTCCCTTAATCAGGCAGGCGGCATGTGGGATTGCACCCGGTGCATGGAATGTATTCAGGTCTGCCCCAAAGGAGTAGGCCCGATGGACCGCATCATGGCGTTGCGGGCAAAAGGTCTGGCAGAAAAAGTTCCGGCCACCTGTGGCTCCCGACATGCCGAGGTATTTTCGGACATTATCAAACACAAAGGAATTCTTGACGAACCGATGCTGGCGATCAGAACCTTCGGCCTGAAAAACATTGGCCGGTTATTCGGTATGATCCCCATGGTTCTTCAATCTGTCCTCAAAGGCAAAGTCCCCCTCTCGGGTCCGCTTCACCGTCCGATTTCCGGAATCCACCATATCCAACGGCTCTTCAAACAGGTCAGGAAAAAACGATGACGTCTGTTAAAACCATGGCTTTTATTTCCGGGTACAACCCTTTTCTTCCTGGTATGGGGAGAAAACAAGAAGGGAGAGAGCAATGAAATATGCCTTCTTTCCGGGTTGCGTCTCCAAGGGAGCCTGCCCCGAATTGTATCAATCCGTCATGCAGGTCTATCCCAAATTGGGAATCGAACTCGCAGAAATGACGACCGCTTCCTGTACCGGTGCGGGGGTCTTGCAGGAAAAAGACCCGCGGTTGGGCGATGCGCTGAATGCCCGCACTTTTGCGCTGGCCGAACAACAGGGTCTTCCCATCATGACTATCTGTAGTACCTGCCAGGGCGTGATGAGCCAAGCCAACCATCGTCTCACCACCCAACCGCACTACCTTCAGGAGATTAACGGCTTGCTCCAAGAGGAAGGATTAACCTATCGGGGAACCACCACGGTCAAACATTTTTTGTGGATCCTCCTGGAAGATGTGGGCGAGGAAACGTTGCGACAACACATCACCCGTCCCTTATCCGGTCTTCGTGCCGCGCCGTTTTATGGGTGCTATATCCAACGGCCGACCAATGCGCTGGAATTCGACCGGCATCCTGATCGGGGAAAGTCGCTTGAACGGATCATCGAAATATTAGGAGCGGAGGTCGTGGACTTTCCAGGGAAAACCCGATGTTGCGGATTTCCCATTTTGACCATTAATGAAAAAAACTCGCTCACGATGGTCGCCACGCATACGCGGGATGCCAAATCACACGGAGCCGATATCATGGTGACCCCCTGCCCGCTTTGCCATCTCAACCTCGACGGCATGCAGACCAAAGCCGCCAGCCAGGAACAGGCTTCCATCGATCTCCCGATTCTCCATCTTCCCCAATTATTAGGCCTTGCCATGGGGTTGGATACCAAGAGCCTCGGATTACAACGAAATCTCATTTCTCCCGAATCCGCTCTGGCTAAAATTGGTGGCGGCGGATAACCATCGTTTTCCTGTTGAAAGTCTGCATTATTAGAGCGGTGCCTCATCCAAGCTTAACGCAATCGCATAGATCCCGAATTGGGGCACCCAATGCCCGTGCTTGCGATAATCATCCCGCCA
Organism: Nitrospiraceae bacterium; assembly: GCA_020632595.1. Classification (NCBI taxonomy): domain Bacteria; kingdom Pseudomonadati; phylum Nitrospirota; class Nitrospiria; order Nitrospirales; family Nitrospiraceae; species Nitrospiraceae bacterium. Next base: position 114,061 of record JACKFF010000011.1, read on the forward strand.
ATACTGTGGCATCTCCATATGCGTCACAATATGGTTCACGTACAGGTCACGAAATGCCGAGTTCCGAGTGGATTGAAAGAGCGTCCAGAATGCCCAAGCTCGGCTAAAGTTGAGTCCTGCGGAATGTGGCGTGAGAGCTGTGGGGATCGGTTCCATAGAAAGGCCGTCTGGACAAAATGACTCAAACCATCGCCAGGATTCTTCTTCGGGAAGAATCGTAAAAATGGTTCTGGTCCGTTGCAGAGAGGCCGCAAAAAACTCATTCGTCACGTTGTCATATGAAGGAGGCAGGGTCTCATCAAGAAGGACAACCCACATTTGTGTAAAGCTAAGAAGTTTTTCAACTAAAACTTGGTCTGCCTTCCATTGACTCCACTTCCACAAATTCAGCAAGGCCCATGACAAATTACCATAGTTCCTCTGTTTCAAATGACCAATAACCTCTCCAGCGGAAAGAGAAAAAATCCATTGTTCTAAATGTGTGGAAATTTCTGCCGCCAACGGGAACAAGTCTGTCTTCCCCCACCCCTGCTCCCGTTCTATGGCCAGTCGCAAAAACCAGGAAAAGCCATAGGGTATTTCATCATTGAGTTCCCCGTTCCTGAGTGAGGCCAATTCTCCCTCCAGACAATCAGGCGAAAATGCCGCATCGACTATTTCAGCCCAGCGAGGGTGTCCGGTCAGCCGCGAAGCCGTTAATAACGCGTAGGCGCCATGAACACTGGAATGCCAATCGATACACCCACAGAAGGTCGGATGAGTCGTATCCCTCCGCAGAAAACTCTGCTCCACCGTCTCAGCCAAGATCCGCACATAGTCCAGCCTGGACCCGCAAAATGCCTCCCACGACGGATAGTGTTGACCGGACTGTGCATGCACCATTAATCCTACTCCCTATTTCATTCGTAACCTACATCACCCCTTCATGGCTCAGCGAGACAATCTGGTTCTTCTAGAGATTTCGTTTCCCTTCGCCAGATTTTGGATACGCAAACTCGTCGGAAATCTGCTACACTCCCTCGACATTCAGTTCACTCATGTTCATAGACGAAGGCGTTTCCCATGAATTTTGATCCAGCTATCGCTGCCCTGCACGCGCTCCAACACGCTGAGGAGCAAGGAGAACTTGGCGATCTCGAATCGGATATTTTAGAAGCCGAGGGGATATTTTCCACCGATCAAGGACCACAAGCCAAGCGCGCATTTGATACCCTTCAGGAATTGGGAACACAGCTTCCACAAGCTCGACACCTCCAGGAGTTCCTCATTTACATTACCTGGCAGCAAGTGACCGAAGGTCCCCTGCCCCGATATTTTCAACTTGGGCTGGACCTCTGCGATCGGTTCCTCGATCGATTCGGGAGGCAAATTGAAGGCACTCCCTCACATCAACACGTGGTCGCCATCCGGGAATCGTTTCAGGGCGGATTAGGCATCGAGGAAGAAGAGGATCTCATGCCGGAACATGACGAGGATGCGTTCCTGGGCGGTGATTGACCTTGAGACAACCCCTGTGCACTCACCGGTGTCTCCGGGAATGATCAAGCCTCATGGCGATTTGTCCGTTCGAGTGAATGAGCTTCGCCGGAACACACGTGGCGTCTCGCCTTTCCCCTCATCTCTCATTCATCCTTGCCTCACCAACTTCTCATTTTGTACAGTTCCCTGAAATCCATCACCCTAAAAATATACCAACGTATCGCTTCTTGCTCCACGCTTCGAATGCCCTCAACTAATCGAGCTTCGGCCCGCAAACCCAGATGGCCCGTTCCGATGGAAGTCAAACCCAGTGGCATTGAGGGCCGCGGCCTATTCACCAAAGTGCCATTGCGCCCCAGACAAAAAATCGGAGAGTATGAAGGGGAACGCATTACGCAACGGGAAGGACGCAGGCGCGCCAAAAACCAAAAGCGGATTGCCATCGTCGAAGTGAATAATGGGAAGTCGATCGATGGGGCAGCAGAGACCACAGGATTCCGGTTCATCAACCATTCCTGCACACCCAATACCTTTATGCGCATCATAGGGGAACGGGCAGAGTTTTATGCCTTGCACCCGATCAGGGCCGGCACCGAACTCACGCTCGACTATGGCGACTCGCACCATAACGGAAAACTGCCCTGTAGCTGTGGAAGTCTAACATGTCGAAGATTTCTTTAGAAAACCTCATACGCTTTCATTGCACATACCTCCCGGCTCGCTTCCTTCGACCAATGCCGTTCAACCCAAGATCTTTTCAATTCGACTTTTCGTGTTTTATCAGCCACCATCCATCCTTTTGTATCCCCATCCAGGACCACTTGCACATGTTACCTGTGCTAGAATCCAAATCCCTGGCTGGTCTTATTGCCCACTGAACGCTCATCAACCACACCGAAAACCATGGTCACTGACAATTCTTTTACGCGAGGCCTCAGTGGCCTTCTTTTTTTCACTTTCGAATGCATACTTGTCGGACTGTTGCTGTTCATGGGGATTCAGGGGAGTTGGGCGGAATCTGGTCCCCTCAAAACCGATCCTTTGCAATCCCCTTTGACCCGACTTCAAAAAATCCTGGCCGAGGGCAGTCAGAATTCTTCAGACCCGGCCATGCTCTTAACATTAGCCGGCCTGTATCTCGAAATTGGACAGGAAATCTATCAGGACGAGGGCCTGAAACGTCAGGCATTTGATGAAGGGGCCCGTCTGGCCCGACGGGCCCTTGATAGAGAGGAAGACAATGCGGAAGCGCATTATTTATACGCAGCGAACCTGGGAAGCTCCGCACAAATCGAAGGTGTCATGGCCTCGGCGTTGACAGTCAACACATTAAAGACTCATGTGCGAAGAGCCTTAGAACTCAACCCCCATCACGCACCGGCACTTCACATGATGGGGATGATGCTGGAGGAACTGCCATGGTTTCTCGGCGGTGACCCGGACATGGCCGTCACCTACCTGATTCAGGCCACGGAGGTGAAACCCGATTACACGCGAGCGAGACTGGATTTGGCTAAAATTTATATCAAACGGCAGAACTATCGTGCTGCACGGGAAGAATTGCGTCATATCATGGATGAACCTGCTCGATCGCCTGTATCGGAATCCGGACAACACCATTATCAGCAGGAAGCCAAAATCCTTCTTGACGCTCTTCCCAGCCTCCATTAAATCGAAGGTGGCTCCATGACGACCCTCCGCGGCACAATCGGGGAAGATTCTTGAGGAACGTTTATGGTTTTTTCGACAAACCTATACAGAGAACCCCCATTTTCTGATCTCCCGAGAACGTGCTCATGTTCAATATGAAAAATTTTAGTGCCTTCGATGTTTTGAAAATCACCACCCTGACTCTCCTGGCTGGATTGCTCGTCTCCCTCGGCAGCGCGAAAGGCTCAACCTCCCTATTTGCCTATGTTGCCTTATCGACGATTGTAATGCTGCAAATTATCGAAGTCTTGGCTCCACCTTTTTCGGTCTACCGACCGAACCAAAGACCCCGAATACTATTTCTCCGGTCAAGCATTGCTCTGCAGCTCCTGCTGGCGGCCCTCCTCGTCGCCGTCACGGACGGGAGCGGCAGTATCTACGAACTGGTTTTCCTGTTACCCATTATTTCGGCAGCCGCGAAATTACGAGGCAAAGATGTGATCATAGTCGTAGGATGCGCCGTCTTGTCAATGACGGGGTTTATCATCGCAGACATGAACGACCCTCCATCGCCGATCGAGACAAGGGAACTCCAGGACGCGTTAGCCGCCATTGTATATTTTACCATTGCCGGGCTGTTGACCTACTATTTTGCGAAAGGAGAACGAGATCAACGAAATCGACAGGAAATTCTGGCTAACACCCTTGAGAAAACAAATCAAGAGCTGCAAGAAACGCAACGGCAACTGATTGACCGTTTAACGGAAGTCGCCCAAATGGAAGAACGCCTCCAACGGATTACCCAGATGGCCACCCTCGGTGAAGTGGCCGGCCAAATGGCGCACGAAATTCGGAATCCCCTCGGAATCATTAAAGGCGCAGCCACGATGCTGGCGAAAAAGACCATTGATCCGTCTATCCGTCAACATGTTTCCGTTCTTCTGGAGGAGGTCACTCATTTGAACGCGGCTGTGGAGGGGGTGCTGCGACTGGGCACTCCACTTCGCATCCAATTTACAAAGATAGACTTAGGGAGACTTCTCGAAAAAGTCTGCCAGGTCTCAACGGCTTGGGCCGTTCCCTCTCAATCCGTCATCCATTTCTCTCTGCCCCCCGAACCATGCTATGTCCATGGCGACTATGACCTGTTGCACCAGGCCTTTACGAACCTGGTACGTAATGGCCTGCAAGCCATGACGAATGGCAAAGGGGGAGCCATGACGATACACATCGAAGCGTCTTCGAGCCAAAAAGAAATCATCACCACCATTACCGATAGCGGCGTCGGGCTTTCGGCACCGGACGCCAGTCGGTTGGGTGAGCCGTTCTTTACGAAGCGGCCCGGAGGCATCGGCCTGGGGTTTTCTCTTGCCAAGCGTATCATCAAAGAGCATGGGGGATCGATTGCTCTGGAAAGCGAACCAGGACAAGGCACCAGCGTATTTGTGCACCTCCCGGCTTATGGTGCTGATCCATCACAATCGGAGTCGGGGGAGACTCCGCTCTAAACACATAAAGGCCAAGAACCATGTCCACCATTTTAGTTGTTGATGATGAGAAGAATTATTTATGGATGCTCGATGAAGTCCTCCGCGAAGAGGGATATGACGTGCTCACCAGCGACAGTGCCGCCAAAGCCGTGCTCATGCTGAAAGAGGAATCGATCGACGTCCTACTCACCGATCTCCGCATGACCGGCATGGACGGTATGGCGCTCCTGTCTCAAGCCCGCGAAGTGTCCCCGACGACCAGCGCGATTCTGATGACCGCCTATGGCACCATTGAACGAGCTGTCGAGGCCATGCGCGAAGGGGCCTATGACTTTATCGTGAAACCATTTGACAACGCAGCCCTTCTTCGAACCATTCAAAAAGCCAATGAGCGAAGCACATTACTGCGGGAAAATCTTCGACTTTCTCAAGCCTTGACCGGACGATATCATTTCGATGCGGTGCCTGGAACCGGTCCCGCCATGAAGGCCGTCTACGACATCATCGCCCGCGTCACCGACTCCAAAGCCACCGTCCTCATTAGTGGTGAGAGTGGAAGCGGCAAAGAAGTGGTGGCACGGACGATTCATTTCAATGGTCCACGATGCGGGCGACCGTTTCTGGCTATCAACTGCGGTGCGCTCACCGAGACTCTCGCTGAAAGCGAACTGTTCGGACATGAACGTGGCGCGTTCACCGGAGCCAACACCAAACATGCCGGGCTGTTTGAACAAGCCAATGGAGGGACCCTTTTTTTGGACGAGATTGGCGAGTTGCCTCTCTCGCTTCAGGCCAAACTCCTGAGAGTGCTGGATTCACAGGAAATCCGTCGTGTGGGTGGAGAAAAATCGATACAGATAGACGCTCGAATTTTGGCAGCCACCAATCGTGATTTGCAAAGCGAGGTTCAACACGGACGCTTTCGTGAAGATTTGTTGTATCGACTGAGTGTCATCCGGATCGAAGTGCCCCCCTTGCGGGAACGCAGGGAAGACATCCCCTTATTGGCCAAAACCTATCTGGAGCAACTCAGACAAGAGGGAAGCACTCGGGGAAAACGGCTTTCCCCAAAGGCGCTTGACCATCTTCTTCACCATCAGTGGCGGGGGAATGTCCGCGAATTACAGAATGCCATCGCCTATGCGGCGTTAATGGCCAAGGAGGAGGACATTCAACCCGAAGACTTCCCCGTCGAACTGTCCGGGACCGGCGATTGGATCAGCACGCTGGGTCGCCTCCTCCCTCCCGATGCACCACTCGATGCCACCCTCAAAGCCATTGAGGGCTACATGATCAACCGGGCGATGACTATGGGCCATGGGGTTCAGGCCAAAGCGGCGGATGTCTTGCAGATTAGCCGCAGTCTTCTGCAGTACAAAATCAAACAACAACCTCCAGTGAGCACCGAGGATTAACCTCACTCCCCCCGTTCAATTTTTTTGATTCCCATCAAAATCCTTTTCTTGCCCGTCACCCTTTCAATCGGCTTTCAGGTCCTTTCTTTATCCTAACCATTTGAAATGATGGGCATTCTTGGGGGCAAATCCCCACTGGCACAATTCATGCTGAATTCAAGGAATAAAACGGGAGCGGAGGATACCGAAGTGTGTATCAACCATTCGGCGGTTCCTGGTTACATTGGCAAATCCCAAAGTCCCGCTTCCTATGGGATTGGCGATTTGAGTTTCATGGATGGGGAAGGCTTCCTGCACATCATCTGTCGTAAGAAAAATGTGTTGAGTACCTCTTTAAGGCGGAATATATCCCCTGAATGCCCTGAGAGCGAACCACTTCCACAGTCTGAGCGAGCACAATGTCTCGTTGTGGAGGATGGAGCTGCCTTTCCGGAAGCGTTGCTTATCCGCATCGCAAAGCAACGGAATGCCGTCACGTTGCCATAGGCGGCAGAGCGGGCTCATACGCTTGACCAGTTTATACACAGCTACGAAAGGGACCAAGGCCAGGCCTTATATCGCAATGTGGTCTTAAAGATACGAGAGGCCGGAAGCGCGAAATCATTAGCAATCCTATCATCCGCTGATTCAAATCTTGTTCAAAAAGGAATTCTATGCCAACTTTTTTTGAAAGACTGACAGATGAGACTGAATCAGAACGTCAGGAACTGAGCCGGATACCGCAAATCACCGATGCCCTGCGGGGCGCCATATCTCAAGAAACCTATCTGGCCTTTCTCGAACAGGCTTATCACCATGTCAAGTATACGGTGCCGTTGATGATGGCCGCCGGATCCAGGCTTTCGTACCAAAAAGAATACATATGCGAGGCGCTTGTGGAATATGTGAAGGAAGAAGCCGGGCACCAAGAGCGGATCCTCAATGACATTACCCAAGCAGGTGGTGATGCAGAGGCCGTCCGTCATGGTCAGCCGAATTTCGAAACGGAAATGATGGTGGCGTATGCATTTGATTATATATGCCGCATCAACCCGGTGGGCTTTTTCGGCATGGTCTTTGTTCTTGAAGGGACGAGCACGGTCCTGGCCACCAAGGCCGCCGATGCCATGCGGCAATCACTTCATCTTTCCAAGAACTGCTTTAGCTATCTCTATTCACATGGCATTTTGGATATTGAACATATGCAGTTCTTTGAACGGTTGGTCAACCGAATTCCTGAGGAAGTTGACCAGCAAGCCATTATTCATATGGGCAAACGCATGTTTAGGCTCTATGGCAATGTCTTTCGTTCGATCCCGCATAACGGCAATCAGGTGCAACATGTCGCTTAACGGTCAGCGCATGGTCGTGACCGGTGGCGCTGGAGGAATTGGTTCCCTGTTATGCCGGGAATTGCTAAAGCAGGGCGCCAAAGTCACCGTGGTTGATTGCACGGAGCCTGTATCGGTTGATGCGGCGTTCCTCCGTGGTGATCTCTCGACATTGGAAGGAATGGCAGATATTGCCGACCGGCTCAAATCGCAACGCGTGGATATTCTCGTCAACCTTGCCGGCATCCAGTATTTCGGGCCATGCGAAGAACAATCACCCCAACAGACTGCGTTGCTGTATGCCGTAAACGTACTTGCGCCCGTCATACTCACCCAGGCATTACTCCCTCAAATGAAAACACGAGGTCATGGGCAGATTGTAAATGTGGGCTCCACCTTTGGTTCAATCAACTTCGCCCATTTTGCGACCTATTCCAGTTCCAAGGCCGGCCTACGCGGCTTTTCCGAGGCATTGCGTCGAGAAGTGAGAGCGGATGGCATAACCATCACCTATATTGCCCCACGTGCAGTGAAGACCGCGCTGAATACGGAGAAAATTCTTGCATTCGGGCGTATGACCAAGATGAAGTTGGATGAGCCGGCATGGGTAGCCAAGCAGATTGCCAGGGCCATCGCCGAACGGAGGAAGGATGTGTTCCTTGGCTTCCCGGAGAAGCTCTTTGTTCGCATCAATGCCATGGCGCCACGGGTGGTAGATCAGTTGTTACTGGAAAACGACCTGAAGGCCAAAACGTTATTTCATCTACCAACGGTAATCAATCAACCACGGAGTTCATCATGAAAAGAATGTTTCTTGTATCGCTCTCGGTTGTGCTTGTTCTATCCATTGCATCGTTCATGGCCCAGGCAGAACCCACATTACAGTCGGGGACATCGGTCTCATTGGTACAGGCATCTGATGATGCCACAGCGATGACCAAGGACATTCAGTTTCTGATGAAAGCCTGGGCACATATCAAATACGAAATCCGCGATAAGGACGAACAGGAAAAACAAATGGGGGGGTTGATGTCCAAAGCGGCAACCGTTACGAAAATGTACCATGAACATGCAGAGCCCTATATCTGGCAGGCCATTATCACGAGCACACAGGCTGGCATTTCAGGTGGATTGGGAGCTTTAGGACTTGCGGAAGAAGCCAAGAAATTGTTGGAACACGCTGAAGCGATTAACCCTCAGGCCCTGGATGGCGCCATTTATACCTCTCTGGGTGCTCTCTACTATCAAGTCCCGGGTTGGCCGATAGGCTTTGGTGATGATGAAAAGGCGCGTACGTATCTAGAACGGGCACGAACCATGGATCCAAACGCTATTGACTCCAACTATTTTTATGGTGAATTCCTGATTGACCAAGGTGAGTATGCCAAAGCCATCATGGTCTTGGAGCATGCACTTGCCGCACCGGATCGTCCGAATCGTCAAACAGCTGATGCGGGACGGCGTGCGGAGATCAGGCAATCCATCGCTACGGCCAAGAAAAAACTGGGGGCGTAATCAGCACCCGTGGTCAAGATTTTCCCACTTTCAACGTGCTCTCAATCCCCTTGTCACTTCAAGGAGCGGGTCAGGGTGAGAAGGGCAAGAGCCGTTGAAAGTTCAGATCCTGGCGGTGGCAAAATATGTCTACATCCCAGCCCTTACAGGGTATGATGGTGTTTGGTGGAGAGTTGGTTTCTTCTTGGGGTGCTTTTCGGGTGTCTTCGCTTCTCCCGCTGCTTTCCCCAGGCTACGGCGTGACTGGAAGCAACGGATGTCCATCAATTGCCCCTATGGTCAATGCGTCAAGCGTAACTCCATTTTTTCAGGAATAAATTGGCTCAGGCGCCTTGTCCAGAGCACATTTCAAGCATTCCACCGAAGTGTTGCACCCACGTGTTTTGGTGAAGACGTATTTTCTTAAGCTGAATATTCGGATCTATTCAGATTGTTTATCCTAATTTCCTGGATGGATTGAAAAATTCACATGAATCATGAAGGAAGGTCAGGCATGAGTAAAAAAATGTGGTTACTCCCAACCCTAGGTGCAATGCTCTTGTCACTATTCAGCTGTGCAAGTGATCGAAACAGCAAGAAGGCCGCGCTTGAACTGGTCACGCAATGCGACAGTTGTCATCGTATTGACTCAAAAATTTCTTCCATTGCCCCTTCCTTGGATGGCATGCCGGAAAGTTATCTTGTGGAGCAGTTAGAAAACTTCAGACAATCCAGGCGCGGAACTGATCCGACTGATGCGGTGACCCGTGAAATGAGCCAGCAGGCCAAGGCTTTAAATGATGAACAAGTATCCCTGATTGGCGATTATTATTCCGGGCGTCCACGTCAACACTCAAATGAGCCGGTAACCGGGGATTTGGAAAACGGAAAACAATTATACAAGGAACAATGTGAAGGCTGCCACTCCAGCATGTTGGGCCGTTACTTCACCAAAAGTCCACGGATCACGCATCTGAGAGGACCCTATCTCCTCGCCCAGCTCAATCAGTTTTCCAAGGGGAGTAGACTGGTGATGGCCGACAGCAAGCATAAAGAAAAAATGGTGGCTGTGGCTAAAAAATTAAGCGATAGAGAACAGTCGAATATCGTCGCGTTCATGAAAGAACATTACACAGATTAAATGCCATTTTCCATGAACTATTTCCGAACCTATCAGGTCTGGTCATCGTGAGCATGCGCAGCGTATTTCATGCAGGACTATTCTGTGCCAACCGTCAGGATTTTCTGCCTTTCTTAAATCTGCACACCGGCGGGATAATAAATTCGAAGCCTTTCATCAGATGCAATTGATCCACAGGGGTGAATTTTGATTCTTCTTTCATGACCCGCTCCGGGTTTCTTCTGTAGGCTAATGGCCTATGGCATGAGATAGATGGTTTTTCTCATTCCTGTTTTGCCTTGACGTATTTTTCTTTGGGGTTGGCCGGATTTTATTGACGTGCGTATGCCGCATTTCTTGGTAAACGGGTATATGGAGTTGTTTTTTAAGATTGTCTTGTTCGGGTATTTCGTTCTTTTTTTGTTTATGGCTTTACTTTGGCGCAGCTATGTCATTTTCGCACAAACAGGGATCAATGCCCTGACGCAATCCAACCAGCATTCCTTTCTCAAGTTTCTGGCAATCGTGTTTAAGATCCATTTACTCATGGTATTGGGTTTAGTGATAGATTATGTATTCGAATTTAATGTGCTAACCGGGAACCGGTTTAGCTTTTTCCTTCCTATCCGTTTCACAGCCTCGATAGGTAGTCTTTTTCTCATTACGGGTTTCATGATAATCGTGACAGCACAGAATCAAATGAAAACGTCTTGGCGCATTGAAATAGATACGAGAAATCCAACTCCTTTAATCGAAACAGGATTATTTCACTATTCGCGTAACCCCATATTCCTTGCTCTGAGACTCAACTATTTTGCGATGTTCCTCATTGTTCCATGTCCGTATTCCCTCTTAACGTTTTTGATTGGCGACTGTGCTTTTCAAGCACAGGTTAGACAGGAAGAACAACACCTCAGCAAAACCCATGGAGCGGTGTATAGGAAATATTGCTCCCGGGTTCCGCGATGGTTGTAAAAAGAAAAGAGAAAAATTAAGAGGAGACCACAGGGGAACAGATCAACTGACGCAGTTTCCTGCAGTGCACAATCAAACAACAACCTCCAGTGAGCACGGTGGAAGAACCTCACCCTCTCCGTTCAAATTATTTGATTCCCATCAAAATCCTTTTCCTGCCCGTCGTCCTTTCAATCGGCTATCAAATCCCTCCCCGGCCTTAACTCTTTGAAATGGCGGGCCTTCTTGGGGTGAATCCCCCCTGGCACAGTTCATGCTGAATTCATGAAATGAAACGAAACGGGTTTTCTGAACCTGCTCCATCAAAAACCAGGCCGGTGTCGTGATACAGATCCTGCAATCGCTTATCAACAAGGGAAATGAGGGAGAACCTATGAACCGGTATGACCAAACCACAGGACGTTGGGCCGAATCCTGCACCGCCCTGTTCCCCTTAAACGACCCCTGTTCAAAAAGGACCAGCCTGCATCTCTATTTTCGGACTTCTCAAGGGAGACAGTCGGTGGAAAACCTTATTGCCTCCGGGTATCACAAAAAATTCGGGGCACGAATTGCCGATTTCATGCCAATTCTCTTAAGCCTCCAAACTCTGGATCGTATAGCAGCCGTTGTGGGCATCCGGTCGGCGGCCGAGTCCGCCCTGTTTCTTGAAGCATACTTGGACGGCCCATTACTCCAAACACTCACCCGTTGCGGATTCCCCGACGTTTCCCGGACAGAGGTTGTCGAAATTGGCAATTTGGTCTCTACCCGCAGTGGCAGTAGCTTCCTGCTGTTTCTGGTGTTAACAAAAATGCTATTCATCTCCGATTATAAAATCGCGGTCTTTACCGCAACCAGCGAAGTGGCCAACCTGCTGACCAAACTCCAATTGCCCATCTCGCCCATATGCAAAGCCGAACACAGCCGCCTCACTCCTTCCCTCACGAACAAACCCCAAGCGGACTGGGGAAATTACTACGCCGCCAATCCCTGGGTATTTGCCATCGATGGTCGTCTCGCGATTAACAGCCTCACCTCCCGGTCCATGCTGGCTCAGTGGGTAGCCACCTACGACACGGAAATCACGAACATGCGCTGTTATTTATGAAAGAGCCTTCATCACCACGGTCCTTTGCCGATGAGCTGCGGGAAATTGCCCAACAGGAGGAGGCACGCCCCGCCGTCATCACCCCATCGACCCCCCTCAACTACGGTCAACTGTGGCATCGGATTGACCAGGTTGGTAATTTTCTCCAGCAACAGTCCATCGGCTCTCTGGCCTTGCTGGCGGATAACTGTCTGGATTGGATCATCGTCGACCTGGCTTGCCTTGCAAAAGGGATAGTCTGCATTCCCCTGCCCCGGTTCTTTTCCTTTGATCAGATTCACCACGCCTTACACCTGAGCGAGGTGGATGCGGTGGCGCATGACCCTGCGGATCTCAACAAGCTTCGGGGAAAGGACAACAGACCTTCATGGGCACTCCCTTCCACGACTCTGACGCTGACCTTCCGCGAGCGGACACATCCGGCGTATCCACCGAACACGGCCAAAATCACTTTTACCTCAGGATCCACAGGCACTCCCAAAGGAGTGTGTTTAAGCGAAGAGAATATCCAAACAGTGGTCAAGAGTCTGAACCAAGCGATCTTTGACCTCAACCTCCACACTCATCTGAGCCTCTTACCTTATGCGACGCTATTGGAAAATCTTGCGGGTATCTATCTGCCGTTCCTAAGGGGAGGCTCCATTTATGTAGCAAAATCCGATCTCCTCGGGTTAAGAGGGAGCCGGATGGAAACCATTGGTCCATTTTTACAAATAGTGGATGACACGAAGGCCCAGAGCATAATTATCGTCCCTCAGATTTTGAAAATGCTATTGGACGCACTGGACTCCGGGTGGCGTGTCCCGGCCACTTTAAAATTTGTAGCTGTAGGTGGCGGGAAAACGCCCTCTGCCTGGATCCAACAGGCCCAACAGCACGACTTGCCTGTTTATGAGGGATACGGGCTATCGGAATGTGCCTCGGTCGTCGCGCTAAATACCCCGAGGTCTCACAAACCAGGGTCCGTTGGTCGGATCCTTTCACACTGCCGAGTGAGAATCGAGGACGGGGAAATCATTGTCAGTGGAAATCATTTTCTCGGCTACCTCAATCCAGGCTCGGTACCCTCCCCTCCCTCCATCCCCCATCATCCCTTGGGTCCCGAAACTGCAACAGGGGATCTCGGATTTGTGGATGAAGAAGGATACCTCCACATTATCGGACGCAAAAACAATATATTGGTCTCGACCTATGGTCGCAACATTTCTCCGGAATGGCCTGAAACCGAACTACTGGCAACAGGGCTCTTTCGTCAATGTCTCGTCGTAGGGGAGGCTCGGCCCTACTGCATCGCACTCTTAATCCCGGCAGCGACCCCCCTGACTGTTCCAACCATCCAAAAGGCGATCGGGAACATAAACGGCCGCCTGCCCGATTACGCACAGATTCGTCAGTGGGCTCTTCTAAAAAAGCCGTTTTCGATAGAGGATGGATTACTCACCACGAATGGGCGAGTCAAACGCAAAGCGATTGAGAATACATACGCGGGTCTCATTGCTCAACTGTATAAAGATGCATTGGCAAAAGAGGAACGCCATGGGGTTTTATCAGGAACGGTAAAAAAACCCGAACCCGGGCAGAATGTCTTGCAAAAAGAGCTCTCACACATGAGAGAGGCCATACCACCTTGAGCGACGGTTTTTTGAATACCGTCCTGACAACTTCCCTTTCACCAGACAGCGGGACAATCAGCCGAGAACCAAGTCAACAAGCCCCACAGACGATACACGTCCCCGTCTCCCGTCCTTCTCCTGGAACCGCTCCTCGCGCTTCGGACAGAATGGGCCCGGATCAAACACCGGATCATTGATGAAGATCCACAATTTGCTGAGATTCGTCCACTCGCTGAACGATCCCAAAAATTAATGTCAGCTTTCCGGTTCAAGCCGACGACCATTGAAAAAAACTCAAAAATGAGGAACAAAGAAAGTAGGGTGGAGATGCAATAGAGACACGTAGACTGCGAAAAAGAGGCAACCAAGTCACCGGCTGTTTTTGCCATTCGAACCACATCCGTCCATTACTCCGATGGAATATCCCGAGCCTACTGATTGATTCGGGAGTGACCGGTCTGTACTCACCGTCGAGGATATAAGCTTTGAATTAACTATTTAGCCTTTGACGGTATGACTGTTGACTCGGTGAGGACCTATCCAGCTTGGCATCCCTGCACCATTGGCAAAGAATCTGTGTCCAGGCAAAAGAAGGTATGGCGTGGCGGGAGCTTTCGATTTTTCAGGATGCCGACCTGCTCCCTGTGCTCATCCTTCAGCATGCATCAGACATGAGTTGTTCGATCGAATGAAAGATTTTTTCCCGTGAGAGTTGATCCAATTTTTTTAATTTTGGGGCAAATTCTTGTACTTCCTCATCGCTCTTCAAATCCCATTTCGATTCAATTACGAATCTTAAAAATTTGAAATACAAGGATTTATCAGAAATTTTTGCCAATGGCATAGTTCATGCTGATTACGGAAATTCATACAGGAATATTTTCCTGTTCCTTCTGGGCAAAAACCTCACGTGAAGGATTACGTAAGGAATGAGGAAAAATTTCAGAAGTTACAAATGACAAAGATTTCATTGAGAGAGATCAGCATTCCGTTTGTTCGCGAGGGCGGACACACTCCGCTCCGCTCTGTGCGCGAATGGCTGCGCGGCCGGAAGATGGAAATCCAGGAACGACTGTGGAACATGAGTGGGGCGGCATGAGTATGGCTCTTTATGCGAAGGGATGGCTCGCCCGCTCGATTAAAGGGAAAATCGGTCTGTCAGATACCAGGATGAATAAACAGGCAACTTATCGTTATGAAGCTTCTTTCATGCATATCCGGATTTTATAAGGATGAACATTACCAGGATCACTCGAGAATTCAATGGGTTTATGTGGATATATCGCCCCTCCTCTAGCCGCATGACTTCGACCCATTCGGCAGCGGCTTCGATCCATCGTTTCTTCCGGTGTGAGGTGTTGCGAAAGGCCAGGCTTGGAAAGCGTCTCGCAATGTTCGCTGCATTACCATTCACACCATTCGTCATCGCCGCGTTAGCAACGGTCTTCACCTCAATAAATGGACGGGCTATAAAGAAGCTGACCGGCAAGCGGATCGTCCGGCAATTCTGCGAGCAGATTGGAATCGCGGCCCGCTTTGCCATCCTGCCACCCTGGTACTACATTTTTGGATTGCATGACAATACCAAAAGACAACAGGCCGGCGAATACCTGAATCGTTTCGAAATGAAGGGTGGCAGCGGTCTCTACCACTACCTGCGTGATTATAATGGAGGCCTTTCCCTCCCTGCCGAGCGCAGCACGTCCTCTATCAGAAACAAGTGCAGCTTCATGGCCCGTTGCCATGCATGCGGGGTTGCCGCAGCGCCCGTTTTCGTGATTGTCAGCAAAGGACGGATTACGCCGATAGAGTGGCGTGAGACAGGCCTACCCGAGACAAGCCTCTTTGTAAAACCGATAAAGGGTCAGGGCGGAAAGCACACCATGTGCTGGGAGTACCTGGGCGCAGGACAATTCCGAGGCAATGCCGGGAAGATCGTGTCCGGAAGCCAATTGTTGGATCTGTTGCGTCAAGTCTCACAGTGCAGGGATTACCTGGTTCAGCCACGACTGATAAACCACCACGACATAGATGATCTCGCCAACGGCACCCTCTCCACCGTTCGTGTGATGAGCTGTCGTAATGAACAAGACACATTTGAAGTGACTGATGCCGTCTTTCGCATGACGCGAAAAAGCGGCGTGATCGTCGACAATTTCCATGCCGGGGGAATTGCGGCGAATGTCGACATTCAGACCGGCGAGCTAGGAAGAGCCGGCGACGGGGCCTGGGGAATGGTGAGAGGTGGATGGTATGAGCGACATCCCGAGACCAATGCGCCGATTCTGCATCGCAAGCTTCCATGTTGGCCCGAGTTGATCAACTTCGTGCAGAACGCTCATACCTGCCTCTTTTCCGACCAGGTGGTGATTGGGTGGGATGTCGCCATACTCGAAAACGGGCCGTGCATGATCGAGGCCAATAAAGCTCCCGACTTGGATATCATCCAACGAATCAAGGGTAGACCCCTGGGCAATGAACGGCTGGGGATGCTGCTGGCATTTAACCTGAAGCGAACCGTCGAGAGGAAATATGCGAGTTACGCCCAGGCGAGTGGTCATTCGTGACGGGTTCAAAATTCACATAACGCGACCTTCGTGGCGGAGAATAAAGCAAGATTCAATTCACGTCCGGAGGTACCCTATAAGCGGGGCAACTGTAGATCAATTAACGAAGGCGTTTTCAAGTTACCAAGTGACGGATGACGCTCTGGAGGACATCCCTCAAGGGACGTAGCGCGGGTTGGACATTGTCCTGATCGGGTGTTCAGCCGATGCGGAATGGGATTCAACTCCTGCTGGCTGCAGCCGGAAAAGTCGGTGTCGCTGGCAGATGCTGCTGCCGCACCCTATCGGCGTTTTCGTTGTTGCCGCAGGGATCATGGGGATTCGAAAGGAACACCTGGATGGCGACCCGGTGGGCCAGAGGCAAGGGAATAGGATGAACGGTGTACCTGGTTATTTTGACGATTCCATTGAAGAGGGAGGAATGATGCCCAGAACTGCCGAAACATTGGTCGCATCATGCAGGAATGGCGGTCGCTGTCGCATTGCCTTTTTCATGTACCGGATGTCGGGAGGAGGCGCCCCGCGCCGCGCCGTCGGATTGGCGAATGAATTGGTGACCCGCGGGTACGATGTGGATGTGGTCATGGTCAATGAGAAGAGCAAATACGCGGACTCACTATTGCCCGGCATCCGCCGCGTTGTGCTCAACCAGCCGCAATGGGGAAGGCTGTACGCCGTGCTCTACAGCTATCTGCCGTTCCTTTGGGTCAGGGTTTTCTTGAGCACGTTTGCGCTGGCTCGCTACCTGCAAGTGTGGTCGCCGGACATCATGGTGGCGGCCGGCAATCGAGTTCTCCTCACCGCGGTAATCGCTTGGCGGATTTCCGGAAAGCCGATGCCGTTGATATTACGTGCCACCAATTTCCTGTCTAAAAATCTCAATCTGTGGGCGCCGTTCCGCATGATCGTGAATCTCTATCTGCGTGCCCTGTCGCGTCTTGTGTACCGGTCTGCCACGCGAACCATCGCGGTTTCCGATGGCGTTGCCGAGGAAGTCGTTCGTCTGGCGGACCTGCCGCGCGAGGCCATCACCACGGTGTTCGAACCCGTCATCGACCATTCGGTGGCCGAGAAGGCAAAAGCTCCGCTGGTGCACCCCTGGCTTGAACCGGGGCAACCTCCGGTTCTCCTCGCCGTCGGTCGTCTCCGGTTTCAGAAGGATTTTCCGACGCTGATCAAGGCCTTTGCCTTGGTCCACAACAGACGCCCTGTGCGACTGGTCATACTTGGTGGCGGACCGGTGCGATACCAGTTGCAAGACATGATCACGGCGCTCGGTGTTGAATCAGACGTCTGCCTGTTGGGCTATACCGAGAACCCCTTTGCCTGGATGGCGCGGGCTTCGATGTTTGTGCTCTCTTCGGCTTGGGAAGGGTTGCCTGCTGTGCTAATCGAAGCGCTCGCCTGCGGCTGTCCCGTGGTCAGCACCAATTGCCCGAGCGGCCCGTGGGAAATACTCGACAAGGGCAAATACGGCAGGCTCGTTCCCTGTCGCGATCCCGCGGCCTTGGCCGAGGCGATCCTAGCCACCCTGGACGCACCCGTAGACCGGCAGGCGCTCCGTGACCGGGCTCGCATTTTCAACCTGGAAACGTCCATCGAGGGCTATATCGCCACTTTCGAGGAGGCTCTCGCCTGCCACGGGTCCAGGGGGTCCGTCGGTGCCGGACATTAAGCACGGGTGTTCATTTACCTCCGATGATTTTTTTAATTCGGGATAATTCGATCTTTCCACAAGTGGGAGGAATTTCAGCTTAAGCCGGCAATATCGGGATTTGTCTGATTATTTTCCCGTTTATGCCAATGACTGTTTTCAGCATGACCCTTACCGAATGGGGAACTCGGCCCCTTGTCGGTGGAGTTAACCAGTTCTTCGAGAGGCGCAATGATGTTATGGGGCCATCGAAAAACCCCTCATGTGCTGGAACTTTTTTGTATTTCTCAAATACAGCTGGGGGTAGGTCATGGAAACTAATATTTCCGTGGGCGAAGAAACCGGAACGGCGAAAATTTTGACAATCGAGCCCGGAACCGATCTAGGGGCTCCGGAGGTGCAACGCACGGCCGTCGAGACGTTGGAAGGAGGCGGGGTTATCTACCTGCCCAAAAGCGGCTTCAAGCTGTCCGAGCGAGAGCGAGAGTTGATCTCGGACACGGCCAAGATCCTGACTCGGACCCCCAACTTTGAGGACGGCCGCCCGACGATTATCTTCGATCCGGACCGTGGTCAGATCAGAAAGTATCATTACATGAAGGCGGGGAAGAGGAAGATGGTGCGGGCCCAGGTCAGAGACACGGCCCGTCCTGATCTCCATGCGATTATGGTGCGCTACGGCGATTGGGCCAAGGAGATGATCACCCAATTGTTTCCCGACTACCAAGGAGCGCTGGATTGCAACCGGGTCACCTACCGGCCTATTCCGCGCAACAAAATTCAGTCGCTCCACATCGATTCAAGCTACGGGTACCCCACTCAGGGACGGGGCATGCTGCGCATCTTCTCCAACATCCATCCCACCATTGGGCCGCGCATCTGGCAAGTCGGCGAACCCTTTGAATCTTTTGTGCGTCGCTTCCTGCCTTCCGTGCATCTCGGCTGGCAGAGCTGGATGTCCTCCATTCTCGCCCATCTCGGCATCGGCGACGGTATCAAGACAAAGTACGATCATTATATGGCGGCGATACGCGCCCGCGGTATGCACGACAGGGAGTACCAGAAGACGGCACCGCGCCAGATCATGGAATTTCCGCCCGGCTCAAGCTGGATCGCGCTCACCGATCTGGTGGTGCACGGCGCAGTGTCCGGACAGCACAGCCTCGATCAGACGTTTTACCTGCCGGTGGAGGCGATGAGCGATCCATCGCATTCGTCGCTGCGCATCCTGGAGAGGCTGACTGGCGAGGCTCTGGTTTAAGCGAGCGGTAACCCCTTGGATGGAGGGACTTGATAAGCGATGTTGGTCATAGCGCTCTTTTGCACAAACGTCTCATCGCCACTCTTTCATCAGGTACATCATGAACAAAATAACAACAGTTTGTCGGCGGTAATCCATTCAAGGGTGGTTAACGGGCATCTGTAAACGCGGAACTGGACAATGTGGAAAAACCTCACTCATTTGCCCTCCATACGCGAATGGCTGCGCGGCTGGAAGATGGAATACCAGGAGCTACGGTGGATCATGAGTGGAGCGCCGTGGCTATGGCTCTGCATGCGAAATGATGGCTCGCCGGCTCGATACATTCATCGTGCCTTTTGCTTCTATGCCTGGCGACAAAGCCGCCTGGGTTTCGTCCTGATGGGTGCTGTGTTTGTAGTTGGCATACCGGTGGTACTTGGGATGATTGTCTACTGCACGATGATCCATGGAGTGCGCGTGCGCAAGGAGGTGGGAAAGAACCCGCTACGGCAGATGGGTGAGTTGGCGGTGCTTTGGCTGACCAAGGGAATCCTGCCATTTCATTACTATACCTTCGATCTCTATCGAGCCGACATGCGCAGGCGCGCATTGGACTATTTGTACCGCCACGAAACGAAGAGAGGCCTCTACCTCATGCTTCGGAAAAACTTTCCAGAAACCGACACCCGTAATGCTCTTAGTCACAAAGCGCTTTTTGCGCAACGTTGTCAACAGTTCGGCGTGGCAGTGGTGCCTGCCCTATTCACTATCAGGCACGGTGAGATCACCCGTTTCGATTTTAAGGAACCCGGTCTTCCCGCCTGTGATCTGTTTTTAAAACCTATCAGAGGAGCGGGGGGACGCGGGGCTGAAGTTTGGAAGTACCTCGGCAATCACACCTATCGCAATGCCTCAGCCGGGATACGCAGCGAACCCGAATTGCTTGTGCATCTCATCAACCTATCGAGGCGCAAACCCTACGTCGGTCGTCCGCTCGTGTCGAATCATCCCGAGCTTGCGGCAGTGAGCAGTGGAGCGCTATGTACCATCCGGGTCTTGACTTGTCTGGACGAGAATGACCAACCCGAGGTCACCCACGCGGTCCTGAGGATGCCGCGGACACCGGGCATCATCGTCGACAACTTCCACGCCGGGGGAATTGCGGCGAAAGTCATGCTCCACAGCGGTATTGTCAATGCTGCGACCGGCCTTGGCCAGGATCGCCATACGGCATGGTATAAGACCCATCCGACGACCGGTGCCGTGATTCTCGGGCGGCAGGTGCCGATGTGGAGTCAGGTCCTCGACCTCGCGCGTCAGGTTCACGCGGTGTTCCCGGACCAGATTTTTGTCGGTTGGGACATTGCCGTGTTGGAAACGGGGCCACATCTGATCGAGGGCAATAAGGGGCCCGACCTCGACATCATTCAGAGAACAGGCGGAGAGCCTATCGGCACCTCGCGCTTTGGTGCCCTGTTAGCCTATCACCTGCGCCAAATTCTGGAAAAGGGCCACACCATTTCAATTCCCGTCCCCCAGACAAAGACCGAATACGTTCATTGAGGAGACAGCCATGGCGAGCATAACAAATCTGGATGCAAGGATGGGACCGGTCGAAATAGACAGGAGAGCCGACATGGGCTCTAGATCCGTTCGTACAGAGGCGATCGATGTGGTGGAGAGCGGACGTATCCTCCTCCTTCGCGATGTCGGCTTCGAACTCACCGCGCAGGAACGCGAATTGATTCTGGATAAAGAGGTAATCATGCCCGGTCAGACGGAGAGGGATAGCCGGACCGGGAGGCCAACACTGATTTTCGATCCGGAGCGCGGCTCGTTCGAACGTACGAAAATTCAAGGCGAGGCTCGCCGCGAGATTGAGGCTATGATGCAGCGATTCACCGCATGGGCGGACAACATCATCTCCACATTGTTTCGAAGCTATCGCCCCGCTCTGGAGCGCGAGCGCGCGACGTACCGCCCCTGCGTCCGCAACACCCCACAGGGTATGCATATCGATACCAGCTACAAGTACCCGAGTCAGGGCCGCGGGATGTTACGAATCTTTTGCAACATTAACCCCAGCGGTCAGCCACGCGTATGGCAGATCGGGGAGCCCTTTGAACCGTTCGTTTCACGGTTTCTCCCATCTACCAGTCGCCTCAGTTCATGGCGGGACTGGGTGCTGCACTGCCTGGGCGGGGCGCGTGTACGGCGAACGCGAACCCCGTACGACCGTCTCATTGCGGATATCCGGCGCCTGGCGAAAAGCGACGACCAGTATCAGAAAACCGCACCGCGTCAGCTCGTCGAATTCCCGGCAGGTTCCAGCTGGATCGCGCTCACCGATCTTGCCGTGCATGGCGCAATCTCCGGCCAACACAGTCTGGACCAGACTTTCTTCCTTCCCGTCTCTGCCATGCGGGAGCCGGAACGCTCATCGCTCCACATCCTGGAACGTATGACCGGGCGAGCCCTTGTCTAAAAGGCTGTTCAATGTTTTTGTACCGTGAAATACTCCTGGACCGATCCGAGTCGAAGGCTCTGAGTTCTCGGGCATCGGTGCGGAGTCCTGAGGTTTTGGCCGATTAAAGAAATTGGTGACCAATCATGCATCGTGATCCCCTTTCACAGCCGCAAACCAAAGCAAGTGCTACCCACGCTGACGCTGCCAGCGGGACCGTTACGGCGAAGATTGTCTTGATACCCGGAAAAGTGAAGTTTTCCGACAGGATCGGGCATCATGATTATCTGGCCGGCTGTCTGCTGCTGGCGTCTCTGCTCGAACAGACTGCCGGAGTGAAAACGGTGGTGGGTCGAGATGGTTGGCTAACGGACGGTGCGATTGTTGATGAGGCCAGCACCGCCGTCTTTTATGCCGGTGGCAGCAGCATGAAGTCCATGTTCGAATCACCGCATCGCCTGGAGCGAATACAGCATTTGGTGGATCGTGGCGGGGGCTTGGTCATGATTCATCAAGCGGTGCGCTGCCCGCCTGAGTTCCAAACTCTGGCAACGAGTTGGGCTGGTGGAATCTACGTGGAGGGACAGGCCAATCGTGGGCACTGGTCAACTCGCCACAGCGAGTTTCCCGAGCATCCGGTGACCTACGGAGTCGAGCCCTGGGAGATAACAGACGGCTGGCACAATCAACTTCGGTTCGTCCATGGAATGCGTGGGGTGACTCCGCTGCTCTGGTCAAGCAGCCGGTTTCGCGGATCGAGGGAAGGCGGCACGGCGGATGTGGTTGCGTGGACGTATGAGCGTTCCACAGGTGGACGCTCGTTTTGCTTTACCGGACTCGATGCCCATTCGGCTTGGTCATTGGGCGGAGTACGCCAACTCATGGTGAACGCCATTCTCTGGTCGGCAGGGTTGACGATTCCCATGGACGGAGCGTCCTGCGTCGTCAACCCTACGGAGCTTCAGAGCTATCTCACTCCACGCGATTCCCAGGCTGGAGGGGCGCTGAAACGCTGGCGAAGGCGACTGCTCGGCCGGTGACGCGAGGGATATGGCCACAACGGATTGAGAGCGTGGCTCCACGTTGGGAAACAGGGGTAAAGAAGTTGATTACGAATATCGTGGCGGTTTCCTAATAGGAGGTAAATACGATGCTGAAAACGCTGTTCTTACAAGCACCCGCATTCGATGGGTTTGACGGCGGCGCGGGTTCCCGCTATCAGGCCAAACGCGAGATCAAGTCATTCTGGTACCCGACCTGGCTCGCTCAACCCGCCGCCATGGTTCCCGGCAGTCGACTGCTCGATGCTCCGGCCGACGGACTGAGCGTCGAGGAATGCCTGGCGTTTGCGCAAAACTACGGCCTCGTTATCCTCCATACCAGCACACCCTCTTTTCCTACAGATGCCATGTTCGCCGAATTGCTGAAGGCGCGGAATCCACACGTGGTGATCGGCATGGTCGGCGCCAAAGTGGCGGTCGACCCGAACGGCTCTCTGAAGGCTTCACACGCGATCGATTGGGTAGCCCGCGAGGAATTCGATTACACGTGCCGGGAGGTTGCCGAAGGCAAACCCCTGGCCGAGATTCCAGGGATTAGTTACCGGAACAACGACGGCGTGGTGACTCATACCGTGCGGCGTCCCATGATCGAAGACATGGACGAACTTCCCTTTGTGTCTCCGGTTTACAAACGCGATCTGAAGATTCAAAACTACTTCATCGGGTATCTGAAGCATCCCTATGTCTCCCTCTACACCGGCCGCGGTTGCCGATCGAAATGCACCTTTTGCCTCTGGCCGCAGACAGTGGGGGGGCATAACTACCGCGTTCGTTCGCCTGAAAACGTCATCGAAGAAATCCGGTGGATTCAAAAGCACATGCCCGAGGTCCAGGAGATCATGTTCGATGACGACACTTTCACCGACCTCAGATCCCGCGCTGAGGAAATTGCGCGAGGCCTGGGAAAGCTCGGTGTGACCTGGTCCTGCAATGCCAAGGCTAACGTGCCTTACGAAACGCTGAAAATCATGAAAGAGAATGGACTCCGCCTGCTCCTGGTCGGCTATGAGACCGGCGATGATCAAATTTTGCTCAATATTAAGAAAGGCGTACGTACCGACATTGCACGCCGCTTCACCCAGGACTGCCGCAAGCTGGATATCACGATCCATGGGACATTCATTCTGGGGCTGCCGGGGGAAACCCGGGAGACCATCACGAAAACCATCCAGTTCGCAAAAGACATCAATCCACACACCATCCAGGTTTCGCTGGCCGCCCCGTATCCGGGGACCAGTCTTTATCGGGAAGCGGTCGGGAACGGGTGGCTTCAGGAAAATGACGCGGTGAATCTCGTGAACGACAAAGGCGTGCAGTTGGCGGCAATCAGTTACCCACATCTTTCCAAGGAAGAGATCTTTCACGGGGTCGAGCTGTTCTACAAGCGATTTTATTTTCGCCCGCGGAAAATCTGCGAAATCGTATCCGAAATGCTCCGGAGTTGGGAGATGATGAAACGCCGTTTGCGTGAGGGCATCGAATTTTTTCGATTCCTCAACGCGCACGGAAACTGATCGAACCGGCATTCACGATGCCAAACTTTTCGGCGCCGCGCAGGCTGATTATCACGGCAGACGACTTTGGCCTTCATGAGGCAGTCAATAAAGCCGTGGAACAGGCCCATAGAGAGGGCGTATTAACGGCTGCCAGCCTGATGGTAGGAGCTCCCGCCGCTGCTGATGCGGTTCAGCGTGCCCGTCGCATGCCAGGCTTGCATGTCGGACTTCATGTGGTGTTGGCAGACGGCGCCGCTGTGCTACCCCGCAGGGAAATACCCGATCTCGTGGACGCTGACGGTCGTTTCGGACAGAGCATGGTTTGTGACGGGTGCCGGATTTTTCTCCTTCCCCATGTCCGTCGTCAGCTCAGAGCGGAAATTACCGCACAATTCGAGGTTTTTCAGGCCTTCGGCCTGAAGCTGGATCACGTCAACGCACACAAGCATTTTCATCTTCATCCAACGGTGCTTTCTCTAATGCTGTCTGTCGGCAAGCAGTTTGGAGTTCACGCGGTGCGATTTCCCAACGAAGAGGGATCGTCAAAATTTCTGCGGCCGTGTCTCGCGACCATGCATCGACGACTCACTCGCGCAGGCATCGCCCATAACGATCGGATCGTGGGGCTGCAGCAGAGTGGCTCGATGGATGAGGCAGCCCTCCTCGCTGCCCTCAGTCGTGTGCCGGCGGGAGTCACCGAAATCTACCTGCACCCGGCCACGCGGGGTGGAATTTCTGAATCCATGCCTTCCTACCGGCATCCTGACGAATTGGCCGCCCTGATGTCGCCGCGAGTCCGTGAAGCTCTAGACAGATTCGGTATCATACGCGGCGGATTTTCAGATTTCTGGCCGGTACGGGCCTCCGAATGAGGTTCTCCACGTCTAGCTATCTTGTCGCTCTGATCGGGCTTGCCGTCATGATGGGGCTGATAGTCCACGAAGGCTATCAGTCCATTTTTCAAACCCTTGAGCATGCCGGGTGGGGACTGCTCTGGCTCATCCCATTCCACTTCCTACCCCTGATTCTCGATGCGGAAAGCTGGCGGGTGCTCTTACGCCCGTGTGATCCTGATGGGTATGCGACACGACCTTTTCTGGTTTGGATCGCCACCGTCCGTGAGGCGGTCAGCCGGCTACTGCCGCTTGCAAGCATCGGCGGCGAGATTATCGGGATACGCCTGGCGTTGCGGCGCCTGCTCGATGGGGCCGCAGTGACCGCAAGCATCATCCTCGAAGTTCTCCTAACCCTGATTAATCAGTATATATTCACTGTCATCGGGCTCGTGTTATTGATGGAGACCATACGGAATACCCCGGTTGTGGACACCATCTGGTGGGGACTGGGGGTGAGCTTACCTGTCCCCATCATGCTGGCCCTTCTGCTGCGTTATGGTTCTCCATTTTCGTCTATTGCAGGATTCACCGAACGCATATTCGGAAGCCGCCACCGGCTGGCCTCACTGCTCGGGAACGCCCAGGACCTGGACGAAGAGATTCGCAAACTTTACGGACAACACGGTCTGCTCTGGACCGCTTTGGCCTGGCAACTCGCGGGTATGCTCGTCGGTTCCTTCGAGACCTGGCTCGCACTCGAATTGTTCGGCCACCCTACCACTGTCTGGAACGCCATCATTCTGGAAAGCCTGTGGCTCGCGATTCGCCATCTGGCTTTCTTCGTGCCGGGTGCGCTGGGTGTGCAGGAAACAGGTCTGATCATAACCAGTAGTCTGATCGGCCTCCCCGCCGACGCCGCCATTGCGCTATCGCTGGCCAAACGATTTCGTGAAATCGCCATCGGGTTGCCGGCGCTGGCCTCCTGGCAGTGGGTCGAGATCCGCCACATTCGCGGGATAGCGGGGATCCCGGGGTGAGCCTCCTGTGCACCCGGTTGATTGCCAACAGGACTGAATATCCTGTTGACAGGATATACGTTGCACAACCCTCCGGAAGAAATCTTACCCCTCCCATTCCGCCATTCAATTTTTTTGATCACCGTACAAAATACTGTTCTGCGCTCTGGTATTTTCCGCCTCTGCTCCAACTCCATCAGTCCGTTAACAGGATGAAATATCTAAATTTTATCCGAAGGCTCATTCCTGGCACTGTTCGTGCGTTTTGTTGATTTTAAAAAATATCTTTCCTGTTAGTCGGGACACCACACACACGGTTCCTGGCTCACAAAAAAAGAACCGTCCGTTCATGAGGATAAAGGGTCCTTATTATTTGGACCATCATTAGAGATAGGATCTTGAGCATGTTAACCAGTGTTTTGATGATCATGCAGAAAAAGGACCTGAGCAACCCATTCCGATCCCTCAAGCGATTCACGCTTGTCCGCCTTGCTTCAATTTTTCTGGGTAATATTGGTTACGCATGCTGGCGACGTCACCACTGGGATGGTCGCTTCTCATCGTATTATGCCCATGCCAGCGCGAAGAGCCTGGAAAAAGGGAAAGTCCCTCACATCATGCACAGGAAGCGCCATGGGCCGGCCGCTATTCTCGCAGGCGGAAAAATGCTGCCACCGTCTCAACCTCAACAGCATGGACGCTATGCCTTCAAGAAAATAGTAGAACTCGGCCTTCAACCGCATGACATGTGTGTTGATTTTGGTTGCGGCCGCCTTCGCGTCGGACAGCATCTCATCGGCTATCTCCAACCCAACCGATATTGGGGCCTTGATGTGACCGACCGGTTTTTTCAACATGGACTGAATCTGCTCGAGCACGGAACCATTCAAGCCAAAACTCCTCACCTGGGTGTCATTGCGGAACCACTGCTCAAACAGCTCACACATCTGAAGCCCGATTACCTCATTTGTGTGTCGGTGATCAAGCACGTCCCGCCGCACGAGTTGAGTGCCTTCTTCGACAAATTACTGCGATTAATGGCGGCTCAGACCAGACTTCTCTTATTTTTTGACGAGGCCTCCTCGGATATCAGAACTGAATCCAAGTCCTGGGCTTACTCTGTTGCGAACCTCACCGACCACATACTCAGACGACATCCTCACGCACAGGTGTCCTGTCAGCCAGGGTCTCTCAAAGGTTGCATAGGAAAAATCGGATTTCGTCGATCTATCCTGATCATTGAGGAAGCCCAGGGGGAAAGACCGTCCTTACCGCAAAACCTCCGGCGTTCTTTCGTACCCGAAAGGATTCCCATTTGCTGAACGATCACCCATTCAAGCAGGCCAGCCTTCATGGCCATGGCTGCGCCGGCAGGACCGAGATCTTTTGTGCTTTCGACGGAACGATCACGTGTCATGATGCCACCCTTGCGGTACTCGAAACCTACGCCTTGCCTGCCTGGCGGGAGTGGGAACAACGCCGGGTGAACGGGGAGATCTCGACTCAGGAATGCCTGTCTCGCCAGGTGGAACTTATCAGTGCCGATCGCGAGACACTTATTCGCTTTGCAGCCGACCTTCCCATTGATGAAGGCATTTTTGCGCTAGAACGCCAATGCGCAGAATACGACATTCCCCTCACCATAATCAGTGACGGACTCGATTTGCTGATCGAGGCGACCTTGCGGCGACATAACCTGTTACACATCCCCATCCTTTCCAATCATCTTTGTTGGGATCCAACAGGACGCCTGGTCCTCACCTATCCTTTTTCCATGCCGGAATGCACAAGTCGTTCAGGCACCTGCAAGTGCGCGCTGGCTCAACTTATCGACAGGACGTGTTCCCACATCATCTACATCGGTGATAGCCAATCGGATCAATGCGTCTCGGAGAAGGTCCAGACGCTCTTTGCCAAGGGAACCCTTCAGGCATGGTGCCGGAACCAAATGGTTCCTTTTCGATCCTTCGATACACTGACGGACGTGGCTGAACAAATTTTTTCTAAAAAGGTCTTCTTGTCATAAGAATTTTTCCCGGTTCGGATTCGTGCAAACCAATTGCGAAAGAAACAAAATACGGCTCAGGAGAAAACACCCGACACTCCTCACGGATGCCGACATTCCCTTACGGATGTGGGGCTGGTCGGTCAATTGTGGATTTTGCAAGACGGGCTTCATTGAACATCAGCAAAGCTGAAAAGGGTCCAGGTTCGATTGGCTGTATTATCTCATTACCACATATAAGGAGGCGCGATGAAATCACACGGGGCACTCTCTCTCGATCCCTTTCACGACATGCCCGGAAGGCAGGAAACCGATTTCGTCTGTATCACGGACTCGAAGGTGTTGGTCTATCTCATCCATGGTATTACCGGTGCGCCGGTTGAGATGTCCTCCCTTTCCCGAAAGCTTTCTTGTGAAAACGGGTGGGACGTGAATGTGACGACCCTGCCGGGACACGGCACCAATCTTTCCGGCCTCGGCCGCACCACCGAACAGGATTGGCGCGCACATGTCCAGCGGCAACTCTCCTTTATACGCGATCGCTATGAATATGTCTTTGCCGTAGGACTGGGCGCTGGAGCCCTTCTGGCACTAGAGGCCTCCACCGTGGTTCGGGTAGACGGTATTGGAGCGTTGTCGCCCACGTTCATCCATAACGGATGGAATACTCCCTGGGCTCAGGTCCCGGAACGGAAGCCCTATCATGCCAGGGGCACTGTGCGTGGGCGGCCGCATGACTGGTGTGCAAGGGGAAAAGTGGCAAACGGGGCGGCAACGCCTCCTTCCTCTGCCACAACAATAGCCTATCCGGCCATTTCTTTGGGCACACTCACAGAAATCGATCGTCTCATCATGCGGGTTCTGCCCGGATTACACGATGTCACGACACCGACCGTCATTCTCCAGGCTCGTACAGACGATATGACCAACCCCCGCAATTCCTCCATTGTCTACAACGCCATCTCCTCACAAGACAGACTCCTGATTGTCTTGGACGACTGTTTTCACGTCGTTTCAGTTGGGGACCAGCAAGAAGCCGTGGCTGCCCATATGGCCCCGTTTTTCCGGTTGCACATGAAAACGGAATTCATCCCTCAGCAGATGATGGTGAACTTCTGATGAATCCTTAGCGAACAGCTGACGCCATGCACTCAATGATTTTCCTCCCTCTTGCGATCCATCATTGCCACTTCCTCGGTCAAAACATTTGACGTCTTTGAGGGGAACGAAGGTTCGTCGCAATCATCGGACCGTCCCAATCCCCCATGTTGATCCATCCTGAAAGATTTCTGCGCACCTTTTCTGCACACATCATTTCCATGATCTACATCGTTCACTGTTTCCCGCACCAGTGAAAATATCTGGAAATGCATTCAATGGTATTGAGGCCGGTACACATTTCTATCTTCACCTGGTTTTCCCTCATACTCAGGCGAGTGCCATCGCAGGTCAGCCTGAGTAACTTCCGGCCTATCAATCGGGGGGCACTCCCACGAGAGAATCTGTCTCGCACAACCGACAATCCCAAGGGCCCGGCTTTTGAACACGACTGGCACATTGGCTTTTTCTTTTTACCGGTAACAGCGTTTCCAGGCTTCAACGATTGTGTATTAGACACAACTCCCACGGCCTAAATCCGGGACTGGTCGCAGCCCACTTAAGATCCCCAATTCCATGCGATCCGGACGATCGCGATTTCAGAGTCTGCACTTATCCCAGGACACAATTTTGAAAACATCTTGACCTTCGTCAAAAATTTTTGATTTCCATACAAAACTTTCTTAACTCCTCGTTCAAATTTTCAATGTCCTTCCCGTTTTATTTTCCATAAATATTTGAATTTCTTGTCGATTCTTTCCGTTTTCAAACTGGCGTGATTTGTGCGAATCCGTTCATACCAGAAGCCATTAAATACGGACCATTTTCCTAGCCGATCGTATGCTTACGTTTTCAATCTTCACCTTGCTGTGTTTAGTTTCTGTCGTCTGTGGATCCATCTATGCGGTGCTCTGTTTGGCGAGCGTCATTCGTTTGTCCTCCAGGCCTCTTAGCACCAGTCAGCACAACTTTTGTGAATGGCCTTCCGTGAGCATTCTCAAGCCTATTTGCGGTTTGGAAAAAAATCTCCGCACGAATCTCCGTTCCACGTGCATGCAAGATTACCCGGACTTTCAGGTTGTTCTTTCGGTGCAACATCCTGGCGATCCGGCAATCCCGTTATTATATGAAATTCAAAGGGAATTCGGACGAAAACGAGTCACTGTGTCTATTGGACATTATCGCATTGGCCCAAATGGAAAAATTAACAATTTGACGGGCGGGCTGAAACATGCCCGACACGATATTCTGGTTATCAGTGACAGCGACATCCAACTCAGGCCCGATTATCTCAAAACTATCGTCCGGCCTCTTGCCGATCCCAACGTGGGGTATGTCTGCACCTTGTACAAGGCCGTCAGGGCACAAACCTGGTGGGAGAAGATGGAACTGCTAACCATCAATACCGAACTGATCCCCAATATGATGTTTGCGCTCGTCACGGGAGCGTCCCGTTTTTGCGTGGGAGCATCCACCGCGTTACGGCGCTCAACTCTCACCGCAATTGGAGGATTCGAAAATCTGGCAGATTATCTCGCAGAAGATTATGAAATGGGTCGTCGGATCTGTCACAGAGGACAACGAATGGTCATCCTTCCCTATTTGGTGGAAACCATTGTCGACCTTCAAACCCCACGCACATGGTGGAACCACTGGGTTCGCATGGATCAATCCCAACGTGCTGTTCGCCCGATGGCTCTGTTTGCCACCGTATTTATTAAACCTATCCCCTTCGCCGGTCTCTATGTCCTACTTTCCGGCGGGTCCCGGGTGGGATGGATCATCTTTGGTCTCACCATGGCCATCCGCTTCATGACGACAGGGATGATTCTGAAATACTGGCTTCATGATCGAGAGGGCCTACGAAGTTTATGGTTATTACCTATCCGGGATATTGCGGGGCTGGCACCATGGGCATTGGCTTTTGCCCAACGAACCACAAACTGGCGTCATTCAATATGCATGCTGACGGCCCATGGCCGGATAACCGCAAGGAAGCCTATTGAAGAATCTCGTGAACAAAACTTTCTCACCAAAGCCCATCTCATGGTCCAGACCCTCACAACAAAACCAAGCCATGAAAGGAGTCGAGATGCTCAACGGCAAAATTATATCTGAATGTATTTTTGCAGAATCTGTCTATATCGTGAGACGCCTCATTATCCGCCTCTCAACAGGCCGAAAGCCCGATAGCCTTCATGGTCACTTTCGTGGACGACTCCAAGCAAACAATCGCCTGGCTTCGAAACACATGAGGTATACCTATCAAGAAGGAGTGTCGGATCGGCGTGGGGATCTCTGTTGTGGCGGAATCATTCCTCATTGAGACCACCGATAGCCATCGGTGGAACGTTCGCGACAATACCCATGTCCGACCCTATTGCCCTTGGCGAACTATGAGGAAATTTGAACAGACGATGCCCGGTCTTTTGAGCATAAGGCACACCGGTCATTTTCCAGGCTTAAGCTGATGAGCGAGGGAGGACATTCTTTCCTCAAAAGTCAGTGAGCACGAGAGTCCCGGACTATCCACCCACTCATCATCCGGCAATCAATTGGAATAGGAATGATGAATCGAGTTCTTGGCCCAGAGAATCTTTTCCGGCTCTACAAGCATCCCCGATCGTTTTCTTATCTGTTGAGCTGGTGGGGAGTGGTTCTGATCGGCATTCAACAAGCCGAACGGTGGTTTCTCCTTCCTCACGTCATAGCCAGAGAGCCCCCGACAAGCAGTCTCTTGGGCAAGACTCTTCTCGTGGGAGCCCTCAGTGACGGCGTGACGGCAAGTGCGGGAATCCTTCTGGCTATGACTCTCGCCCTGTCCGGCATACCCTTTTGCTTGTTTCTGGAAAGACCTCCTGGATTCAAACGTTTGATTTCCGCCTATCAACGGACGCTTCAGTGGGCACTCATACTGATAGGTGCACTCTTCTTGATGAGTGCTATGGTGGACGTTTCCTACTATCGTCTATTTCACCATCATCTCAACTTTCCTTTCTTTGAATACGTGGATGAAGCCTTTCAAGCCAGCCGGCACCGTACGGAATCTCAAGGCTTCAACCAAACCATCGCGGAATTGGCTGAAGCCGGCAGTTGGCTGCGGTATCTCATCACATTTTTTCTTCTCCTCGCTTTGACCATCCTGACAGGAATCTGGGGAATGAACCGCCTCTGGTCTCATTCAAAATTCGTCTATGCCCAAACCACTCACTTTCAGTTCCGGGCCGTCCTGATTGCCGTTCCATTTGCTATTGGAACTGCCACCTGGAGTCCCTTGGATCTTCCACAGGCTGTTACCCTGCAAATTGAAAGCACGGCTTATCATGGTTTAGCTCAAAATCCAATCCTCGCTGCCTCACTCCCGCTTCAGGAGTACATCCGATCCCGAGAGAATTGGACCCCGGCGCCGCTTCCCCGGCCCATGAGTGCAAACGAAGCCTTAACCGCCACCCGCCAGATTATCGCTCCATCGGCACGGTGGCCATCCCCACAATTTCCCCTGATCAAAGAACTAACCTCCATCCCCTCATTCATCCTTCCCTCACGAGTGAATATCATCTTATTATTGGTAGAAGGTCTCGACCGACGTTTTCTGGGAAAAAACCTATCCCTGTCAAATCCCGCCCAGGAGGGAACGAATCTTCCCTCTAGAATTTCTCTCACTCCATTTCTTGATTCCCTGCGTCAGGACAGTGTGTATTTTGAACATTTCTTCAGCAATGGGGTGCAAACCACCCGAGGCCTCCTGGCCACGCTATGCTCAGTGTTCCCGAGGCAGGGAACGGCCGTCATCAAGACACGCAACACACATGAGTATCTCTGCTTTCCCTCCGTGCTACAGAAGGCCGGGTACCGGACGGAAATGATGATAGGCCTCGATAGCGATATCCCAGGTTCACGTATATTTTTAGCCAGAAATGGCATCGAGCAGATCTCCGGTGGTCAGGACTTTCCTGCGGGTATGGAGCGAATGGGCATTGGCCTCACGGACGGCGCATTGCTGGATGGCCTGTCCCAACGAGTCGCCGAATTGCACCAGCAGCCCGAACCCTATTTCCTTGCGGCCCTCACGACCGGCACCCACCATCCTTTCACAATTCCCTGGCGGCACACTGAGGTTCGGGCATTACACGATCAGCCTGATCCCTACCTGGCAGCTCTTCGAAATTTTGATCTCGAATTTTCCCGGGTGTTTACCCACCTCAAACATGACGGGCTGCTGGCCAACACCATACTCTTCATCCTGGGAGACCATGGCCGGCATGAACCTGTAGGTTCCACGGAAGGCGAACGCGTGGCTGGACATTTTTCGATCCCACTGTTCATCTGGATGGATGAGCCGCTCAGAACGCAACTCCGGATCGTGCCCCAAACCGTGACCACCGTTGGCAGTCAGGTAGATATCGCACCGACGATATTATCCCTCACGAATCTGACCCCGAACCGCACCCCTTTTATGGGAAAGGATTTGAGTTGCCTCCTCATCAAGCACTGTTTGTCGGATAACCGGGCGTATCTTAGCAATATGTATGATGATGCGATTGGGCTCGCCGATCATCAAGGAGTCTGGTGGTATGCGTTTGATACCGGATTGCTCAATCATACCGATCTGGATCTGCAGACACCCGTCAGGCACCCTTCCCTTGAAGAAACTGATGCGGCGCATGCCTATCGCTCCATGATTGGTCTCTATCTCACCGCCAATACTCTCATCGAACACAATCGGATCTGGTCGTGGGGGCAATTCGACTCACCATTCACCCCACCCGGAGCCTTCCGTTCTGTATCGCCAACTCACGTCTCTGCTTCGACTCCTGGAGAGACCCACCTTCTCCAATATGAATGAACATCATGACCACTTATCCGAAAACTATGAGCCATGCACCGACAATTTTCCAGGTCTTTAAACGGGATCATGACCGTCTTGATTTTTGTGGCGTGCGGATCGGGGCTTTCCCCCGACATTTCCCTGGGACAAAACGCTCCTGTTCCGGGCCAGGCCTCTCAGGGGCGGCAGGAGCGATTTAAACACGATCCGGATTTTCCGGCACAGGGCACGGAAGAACAGAGAGAGGACACGAAGCGGGAAGAAGCCAAAGAAGAAGCAATCAGATCTCTTCCGACGAAGGGCGAATTTACGGTGTTGCCAGTCCCGGCTGTCGCGTACAGCCGCAATGAAGGGGCCTTTTACGGTTTCCTCGTCCCGATGCTCCAATCGAATGCAAACGGCCATTTAGAAGACATTATTGCTCCTCAATATCTGCATAATCAGTATACCGGCGAAACATTGACCATGAACTACTACGGATATCCGTCTGATACCACGCAATATCGCGCGATCCTATCCTATTCCACGAAGGTTCAGCGTGAAATCGATCTATCTTACAAAAATGTTGGGGCAGGGGGGGGGCGCTATATCCTGGCGGGACGGGCCTCCTGGTTTAAAAATCCCTTCCAACGATTTTTTGGAATCGGGAGTCAAAGTGCTGAATCCAATGAGACCTCTTATACTTCAAACGAAATGCGGGTGGATCTCACTGCGGGCATCCATTTGGCTCAGGATATGGCCCTCATGTGGAGCGAGCGGTTCCACCAGGTCCGCATCGACGACGGCATCATCAAGACTCTTCCCCACATTCAAGAGGATTTTCCAACCGTTAACGGCATTGACGGAGCAGATATTTTGGGACATAAGCTCACATTTCGCTATGACACAAGGGACCGCCAACTCATTTCCACGCGGGGAACCTATTTGAACGTTTCCGTCGAATGGAATCAGAATGTCAAACAACATTCTGTGACGAACTGGTGGCGAACCACCGTTGATGCCCGCCATCTCGTCCCGCATTTCCATAACCGTCTGGTTTTTGTATCCCATTTGTACGCAGACACCGTCAATGGGGGAGCACCGCCCTTTTATGAACGCCCGACCTTAGGGGGAGAGGATTCTCTCCGAGCCTTTGGAAGAAGCCGATTCATTGACTCCACCGCCCTAGTGGTCAATCTGGAAGAGCGGGTGTTGATTCGACAACAAAAAATTTTCGGATATCTCCTGGATTTCCAAGTCGCGCCATTCATCGATATCGGTCGTGTCGGATCCCATTTCAGCAGCAACACCATCCTCCACCCTCAGGTCAATCCTGGGGTAGGATTCCGGTTCCTCGCCCACCCCCATATCGTAGGTCGGGTTGATGTGGCATATGGGAAGGATGGAGCCAATGTGTTTGCCGGATTGGATTATCCCTTTTAAGATAAGAAACCGTTTCTTGAAGGACCGAGCATGAAAAAACATTTAGCCACAGAAGCCATCATGAACAGATACGTCTATCGTCCTGTCTACCTGGTCATGGTCTTGATACTTACGGGATGCTCCTTTTCGTATTTTAACGCCGCCACCATCGGCGACACGGAAAAGATGTTGACTCTCCTCGATGAGGGAATTGACGTCAACACCACCTTTCCCATTGTCAGGACTCACGCGCTTATGGTGGCGGCCGCATTCGGTCATGTGGACACGGTCCGCGCACTTATTGAAAGAGGAGCTGACGTCAATGCGAAGGATTTGACAGGGTGGACTCCCCTGCATGCCGCAGCATTTAAAGGCAACATGCAAATCATTCGCCTTCTCCTTGAAAAAGGCGCGGTCGCTGAGCCATCAACCTGGTTTCTGGAAAGTCCGTGGGTCATGGCGGAGGAATTGGGATATCCGGCAATCGTTCCCATCCTGAAACAAGCTGAATGGCAAACGGTAGCAAGCCGCCATTCCCTGCCCTGCATCGCCGTGGATTTCGGCACAACTCACGCCCCCAGCCCCACCTCTTCTCAACATGTCTGTTAATCATTATGGAGGAACCAACACACAGCTTCTTTCAGATCTGATATACTGGAGAGTTTTCTCATACCCGTTCACACTGTTTATCATTTTTTAATCTAGGAGGTAGGTATGAAGCATTCACTCGAACACCAGATTGCCCCAGCCGATCAACAACCATGGCTGTGCCGACTGATGATCGCCGGATTGTTCAGCAGCGCGTTGATTCTTGGTGCCGGAGCAGCCTGGGCCGATGGAGACGGCCATGGTTACGGGCATGATCCAAAATCCCACCTGGAAAAACTTACGAAGAAGCTGGATCTTACAAAAGAACAGCAAGACAAGATTCTCCCCATCATTGAGGAAAAGCACCAAAGGATGGAGGGGCTTCACGAACAAATGAAAGAGATTCGCAAACAGGCCATGGCAAAAATCGAAGCCGAGCTGACGCCGGAACAACAAGCGAAATGGAAAGAAATGCAAGAAGAACGGGAAGAAAAGATGAAGGAATACAAAGAAAAGCATGGCAAAGATTGTGACAAAAAAGGCAAACATGGCAAGGGCGAAAAGCACGATTAGGCCGTAACTGAGAATGGGGGACGGATCTATCCACTATCAGGTGCATATCCGTCCCTCTCCCCTAACCTTTCAGCATACCCCTGCTCCCTATCCTCGCCGGCAAAAGTAACCGCAGGCCGTAATCTGTCTCCCCTACCATCGGCTCACCGATGATGCCAAGGCTTACCGGTCTGGTATCACTTCGACTATCCATCCCTACAAGACGAAGCGGGCTCAACTGGAGACACGTAAATCACCCGGGATGCCCGATAACAATCAGGCGGAAAATTACGGAGGGAAACAAGGCAAGGCCTATCTGGCAAGACAGAACAAAAAAATCCCCAATGGCTCTGCTCAATTTCCCAAGTGACGCCATTATTGTTAGGGTATGACTTTCCAAACAGGGTTTATTCGACTAAACAGGGAGATCAAGAGATGCTTGAGGTGGTAGAAATTCGGGTCAGCTATCGATATGTGAAAGAGCATGCCTGGGTGGTACAGGGCATCACGGGGTTTCTTTCTGCCTATTTCATGGAAAAACCAGGATTTACTCTGAAACGACACTTTGAAGAATTGGAAACCGGCATGCACGTCTGGTTGTGTGATGTTCCTCCCAAGATGAAAGTTCCCACGCTCCTGAGGCGGCTGAAGGATGACATTCCTCCCTGCCAATATACACAGCTCGAAACGAGTCCCCCGGCGCCACCGCGATTTCTCATCGATTCAGTGGACCCGGAATCCGCCTCTTCCTCTTAAACGAAGATTTCAAAGCGACTGAAGACGGAAGGACAATAGGGTAACAACACGGAAAGCGGCACGAGATAAACTGAGATTGACGCTCACGAGGCAGAGAAATCTAGCGGGGTTGGGTGAGATCGATGCGCAAGGCCGACCGAAGAAGATGGACCTGTTCGGTCAGCTGGTCAGCGGAAAGCCGGACAGGCTCATGCGGCACACACCACACCGGTTTCAACGGATCGGGATCGGTCTTGAGCCTTGGAATCAGATGCCAGTGGATGTGAGGCACCTGATTCCCGAGCAGTTCATAGTTGATCTTTTTCGCGTCAAATACCTGGGTCAGTGCCTGCGCCACGTGGGTGACTTCCTCCATCAACATGCCGCGCGCAACTTTGGATAAATCAAACAGTTCTGAGACATGGTCTTTCAGCACCAATACGGTCCAGCCCGCAAAAAACTGGTCCTCAAACACATACGCTCTGGTCAGACCACAATCGACAAGAAAATGATCCGTGAACGGCCATGCACCAACACAGATCTTGCAAAGTGGCTCAGTCACGGCACCAGAAAAAACGAGGAGATCAGGACTTCACCAATAGAAAGAACAGATTTCAGGGACACCATAAGAAAGCAACGAAGCCGATTGAACCCATGACACTTTCTGTTATTCTGGATCAATATACCGCACATTCCCTTCATCTTGAAAGGCGACATCCTGCATCATGTGGTATTTGAAAGTACCGTGAATATATGAAAAAATGACCGGAGAAGCGAACGGTCCATCCGCTGTCCTGAGTTGTCACCTGTTCGCCATCAGCCTTACATTTGCCATAGCTTTGCCACTTCCATATTGGGAGAAGGAATCCATATGACGAGAGACCCTCAACGCTTGTCCAGAAGAACCCTGTTGAAGCGCGGAATGGGCATCTTCGGCTTGTTGGCCGGGGGCCTCATTAGCTCCTCCAGCCTTGCAGAAATGCTCAAAGAACCCACTCCGCATCAATCCCTGGGACCCTTTTTCCCCGACGAGGGAGACCCGATAGATGAAATTCGCGAAAACCACGCCATCGGCCTACCCATTAGTCAGGCGAACGATCAGGATCTCACGTTCGTCAAAGGGCGCAGGGGAAAAGCCAAGGGGCAGGTCATTTATCTGAAAGGAAAAGTCCTGAGCGCAAAAACCGGAAAGGCCATACCGCACACGGTGATCATCATGTGGAGTGCCTCAGCCTCCGGCCGATACAACCACAAAAAGGATGACGGTATGTTGGAATTCCCCCATCCCATGACCGGAGAAATCATACACCGGACCTACGATGCGTATTTTCAATACTGGGGACGAGCAGTCTCCAATGAGCAGGGAGACTATTGGTTCAAAACCATTGTTCCCGGCTTTTATCCCATCGATCTGGAAGCCGGACTGTACCGCCCGTCCCACCTGCACTTTCAACTGTTTCCGCCCGAGCATCCGACACTGGTCACACAGCTCTATTTCCGGGGCGACCAAATCCCCAACAATGAACTGAACCAGAAATTACTCCCAAGGGATGTGGTCATTCTGGATGCGGGGCTCACAACAATCGATTTAGAGAGGGTGATCGTGGACTATGCCCCGGACGCATCGGGAGAGATGTCGGATGGCTTGGTCGGTCATTACGATTTTCTGGTGCCAACCTGAAGGAACCAGGATTTTTCTGAAAAGATTCTTTGGTGCAAGACCGCCTAGATCCGGTCGGGAAAATTCGAAATAATTCCATCGACTCCCAGCCGCTTCATCCGTGCAATATCATCAGGCTCATCAACGGTATAAACAAACACCTTGATGTCTTTCGCTTGAAGCCCCTGCACAAGCGAAGACGTCACGGTGTTCAACGCCAATCCCGCATGAGTCGCTTGAGCGTTGGTGGCAAAGGCCGTGGAATGGATAGGCGCGTCTTCGATTAACGCCAATGTGAGCGCATCTCTCATCAGCCTTCTCACGGTTAACAGTTCCTCATGAAAAAAGGAGGCGTAAATCACTGCCCCATGAAAATCAGCCTCCTGCACTTTCGCACACACGTCAGAGGCAGTTCCCCTTACCTTTAGCTCAATCATGGCACCTGCCCGCCCACTGAGACAGGCGAGAGCTTCTTCAAGGAAAGGAATCCTCTCACCTCCTCCCGCATCCAATTCCCGAAACAGGCTTAGCGACAATTCTTCAATTTTACCCTCCCCGTTTGTCGTCCGGTCGACCGAATCATCATGAAGGAGCACCAGGGTTCCATCTGCCGTTCGCCGGACATCAAACTCGACCATGTCGACACCAT
Organism: Nitrospiraceae bacterium; assembly: GCA_020632595.1. Classification (NCBI taxonomy): domain Bacteria; kingdom Pseudomonadati; phylum Nitrospirota; class Nitrospiria; order Nitrospirales; family Nitrospiraceae; species Nitrospiraceae bacterium. The sequence continues at coordinate 153,550 of JACKFF010000011.1, forward strand.
ATGTGATCGCCAGGTCCAGAGCAGCCAGCGTATTCTCCGGCGCATGCCCCGCCGCACCCCGGTGTCCGATCCGAAGAGGATTCCGTGCCCGATTAGTCTGCATGGTCATATGAATGGAACTTTTCTGAGCTGGCAACACAATACGTAAGAGGGGGCACATTAGCCGTGAGTGAGGATAATGCCGAGAGCGACCACAACGCCGCCACCCATGGCGGCCAGACTGTAGGGGCGGTCTTCCCGCTCGGCTAAGGGCAGAAGATGCGTGGCTCCCACATACACAAACGCCCCGGCTGATACCGCCAGGAGTGCGCCCAGGACGGTCGCATTGATCTGATGGATCATGGGGATGGCCAACAATGTCCCAATCGGTGTGGTGAGCGCCGCGGCCAGAAAGGCCCAGAGCCATGACTTTTTGGGAGTGAACCCGCTGCGAAGTAACAATACATAGGTGACAATTCCTTCCGGAAACTCATGCAAGACCATACCGATACCCGCTAAGGTTCCGGTTAAGACACTGACGCTAAATGTGATGGCATACACGACCCCGTCCAATGTCGAATGCAGGCCGATACCAAGCAGAGGAATCAGTCCAATGGCGGTATCGGGAGTACGATCGCAGACATAGGCATGAATGAACCGGTTGATGAGGTGAAAGGCCAGATAGCCCGCCAGCAAATACAGGGGCGCCTGGTCGTTCATATGAAAGGCATGAGGAATGATATGGAGAAAGGCTACCGAGATCAGCACGCCTGCTGCGAAACAGGAAAAATACGTGGCATTGTATTGTCCCCATGCTCCGAACCGACGAATGACATAGAGACCTGTGGTCGTGACTCCGGCCGCGAGGAGACTGGCCAGGATGGCATAACCGTAATGTGTATTTGTCATGAAGTCGGATCACTTATGGAATGATTGTGGGAAAATACCTGTTAACAGCCGGCAGGTCTGACACATTCAGGCAAGAATTCTAGTCTTTACCCGGAAGAGAAACAATATTGATTGCAGAAATTTCCATCAATTCTCCAAACGAAAGACTTGATGGCATTTCACGCAAGCATGAATGGTTTCCTCGAGATGAGGGAGAATCTGCTTGAGGTCTTTGGTCGGGATCACTGCGCCCAGCGCTTCCGCAGCCTGATGATGTGCCATCGCCAACTCATGGTATTCCGGCGGGAAGGTAGCTCCTTGCTCACGCTGCATGGCCACATGGTGTTTGGCGAAACCCAGCTCCTCACGTGTCAGGGTAGCCGCCCCGGCAAAATCTTCTCGCCCTAATGCGCCGACAATGGCATCAATGGCTTCAAGATGCTCTCGCATAGTCAACTTCAACCCTTCTTTGGCAGGAGGAGAAAGATCCAACGTCATGCGATTCGCTCCCGACATTTTCGGCATAGCAGGCTCGCCTGTGTGTGAGGCATGATGATCCATCTCGGCGTTTGAGAAACCAACGCTCACGCCCAAAATCACCATGCTAACCATTCCCGCGCAGGCCATCCACCGCTTCACGGTTCTTTCACTTTTCATGATTTAGCACCTCCAGTGGGTCGGAACCTTTCGATTGAATGGTGTTATTGGGTCTGTTGAAATAAGCCGCCAGCGGCGTTCTCGCCATTTTCCCGTGCTCACGTACGCAGCGTATGCTCCGCGCGTAAAAACGGCTGCGGCCTTGCTGGACGGACTTTTTTGAACCGACCCAGAGCCTTTGATGAGTAATCTAATTCTGGGCAAATTTACTTGTGAACATCCTTATTATTCAACACTCCCTTATTGGGCGAGTGGCTGCTTAATGCTGACTGCCCCACGCAAGTCTCCGGCTTGATAGCCCGTGGCGGCATCAAAGGGGTAATGCTGCTTTAATATGGTCCTGATCGATTCCGGCATCGTCTCTACCGGCCCATGACAGAGCAGACACTTAGGCTGGAGGGGAATGGCCATCATGAAACGGTAGTATTGTCCTCCCGGTTCTGACACCACCTCCCCATGACTCATCCCGGCGAACGTTTCCCCCTTTGCGGCCCGCGCGGTAAATCCTTCGAGGACGTGCTGTTCCCACGCATCCGGCATGCCGAGCAATGGATTCCGCACGCGTGTTCCCACGCGAGTCACCCGCCACCCGTTTTCACGGGACAAGCGGTTGGCTATTTCCGGCGCTAACTCCGCACAGACCTTGATGGCCTCCATCGGGCCACCTTTCGTCATTTCCCGGGTCATCGCCTCACCCAACTCTTTCATGAATGCACCAGTGACCTTCACAGCAGCCTGTTCCCGTTCGCCGGTACCGGCCGTGGCGGACTCCGTGAACAATACCAAACCTGTGATCACCACACCGAGCAACAGACCACATGAATGGAAGATATCTCTGGCAATCATACCGGCCTCCTCTTGATGGGATCCTTCGGTTTATTGAGAGCATGCACATTCACACAGGATGTTTACGGTTTCAGGGAGCGGAGGTAGGCCAGGAGATCTGCAAATTGCGCTTCATCTAGGGCTCCTTCAAATCCTACCATTGCGGTGCCTGACCGACCGTTCATGATCACGGCCTTAAGATCAGCGTCAGACTGAGACTGGGTTTGTTCACTGGCCAGATTGGCGGGAGGAGGGTTTAAGTATCCACCCACTTCCCCGTCACCTTTTCCGTCTAATCCGTGACAATGGCCACAAGACTGTCGATACAAGGCTTTGCCTTTTTCGATATCGGCGGCTTCGGCAACAGCGAGTCCGGCCATCATGATTCCTATGACAACCCCTACCCACAGGATGAAACCATCCTTTTTCTGTTTTCCGGATTTCACCCGATCTACCCGTTTGATCATCTCTCACCCTCCTCGACCACCCCTGTGATGATTATTTGAATGTCATCATGTACGCCGTGATGGCATAAATATCCTTTTCCGGAAACGCAGGATTGGGAATATACGCTCCGCTCTGTGGAACAAAGTCATCGGGGTTTAGATTGAAGCGATACACCCAATCGGCCTGGAGACGATTCCCCATATTGACCAAAGACGTACTGGACGTCCCACCCGTATAGCCACGCCGGTTGTCTGCCGGCGTCCAATGGCAATTCTGACAGGCATGCTCACGATAGAGTTGCTCGCCCCGCGCGATTTCGTCCGGTGTGCCCGGTTTCATGATGCCTTCGGTGATTCTCGCATCTTTCAGCGTGCTCAAAAAATCAGCTGCCTGCTCCGCTTCACCAGATGACAGCGCAAGATGCCGCCTTTTGCGTTTGAATTTGAAATCGTAGCCGACCGGATAGAGTTTTTCTTTCGGATTTTCCAGCCAGGCCACTAACCAGGCTCGTTGATATTTATTCCCCGCCCAGATCAGGTCAGGCGCTTCCTTTGTGGAGCGCGGCATCGGCGCACCCTGAATTCGATGGCACCCCACACAGGTGGATTGTACGATCTGTTCTCCCTTACCTGGGAATTGAGCCGCTCCAGCGGGCAGAACCATTCCAAGGAATGCCCAGGTCAGAAACACCCCCCCATTGATGATTTCACATCTGGCAAGGCGATCGAATCCAAAATTTTTCAACCTTCCCCCTTTGCCTTGATTTGCAGATATTCCGTTATCCACCTTCCTGATGCCACAGGCTATTCCTGCTTTCTCAGTTCATGCCACCACCCATAGGCCCCTCACCCATATGCCCGCCTTTCATGCCTCCACTACCCATGTACCCATCTTCGGCATTTGGATCCTGATGCATTCTGCCTTTTCCATGTCGCATGGGTTTCTTACCATCTTTTATGGGTTTTTCTTCCGATGAGAGAATCGCGCCGGTTTGGTGATCCACCTTGATTTCCATAAGTTTGCCACCCTCGGTGGCAATTTCTACTTCCCAAAAAGCCTGATTCTCCTCTGCTTCAAACTCAGCTTCTAACACCGTTCCTGGCACATGGGCGTTGGCTGCGGCAATGGCCTCAGTAATCCCAATCGGAGCAGCTTTGGCTTTCGCCATCTTGTCCTGGAGCTCACCATCACCGAGTCCAGTTTGTTGGTCAGCCATGGCCATGGCTCCGGATTGGTTACCATGCCCTTCCCGGCCATTGCCTTGTTTCATCATCATCCCTTCTCCGCGGTGTCGCCCTCCACCTTCATGACCTCCGCCTCCGCCATGTGGTCCTCCGGAAAAACTTTCCTCATATTGCATCACGGTCCAAATCTCTTCATCCGAAAGCATTCCACCAAATGGAATCATCCCGGTCCCCGGCGATCCATATTTGATCACCCAAAAAATTTCCCCTTCAGACCGATGTCTCCAAAACCCATGCGACCGGAATACACGAGCCGGGGGGTTGAGAGTCGCCGCACCTGGGCCATCGCCGCGTCCACTCACTCCATGACAGTTGACGCACCCACCTTTCCCTTCATAGATCGATTTACCTTTTTCGATAATGTCCGATGAGGACGGCAACGGGCTCTGCAGCGCTCTGGCTTCAGCCAGCTTGTCCGCAGGGACCCGCGGCTTCATCATCTGTTGGTGCCCATGTTCTTGTGCCAGCACAGGGGATCCACTCACCACCAGCGCTAAGATGAGTCCACTCGCCCATTGAAATGCCTGTTTCATTGTTCCTCCTTGTGTCTTCCCTTCTATGCATCCGACAACCACACGAGGCTCATACCAACTCCATCATATGAACCC